>CANQKG010000001.1 GCA_947624425.1 uncultured Clostridia bacterium
GCTGGCAAGGCGGTTACCCGCCGCAGGCAGCGCCGGGAACCGCAAGAGGCGGGGGACCGCGCTTTGCGCGGTGGAGGGATTCAAAACCCACAAGTGGAGGGATTCAAAACCCGCAAACTAAAAGCCGTTCGGCGTCTGCCGAACGGCTCTTTTCTACCGTAAGCTGTATTTTCCGTTTGGAATATCGGTGCGGCTGAGCCACCGCCCGGAGGTGAAGTCCGGGATCGCGACCGGGTGACTGCTAAGCGCGATCGATTCCTCGCTTAAAGCGGTGATGCTCATCCACGCCGCCGCATCGTAGACGTCGATCGGCGGGTTCGTCCCGTGCAAAGCCGCCTCGGCAAAGGCGGCAAACACCAGATTGTCCATGCCGTCGTGTCCGCCCTCGGCGTTATATTCCCGCCAGAGCGGGTGGAGGTACTGCTCCTCATACTGCGCGGCGTTCCCCCAAAGCTCCTCGCCCTTAAATTCATACCGGTGATGCTCCTTGTCCAGAAACACCATATCGGTCTCCCCGAAATAGGAACCCTTGGTACCCCGCACGGTAAAGCCCCGGCTGTAATAACGGGGGAGGGTGGTGTCCAGCGTCAGGGTGATCGTCTGCCCGTTTGCACAGCGGATCACGGTGGTCACCACGTCGCCCTGGGCAAAATGCCAGTCCGTTTCGCCGGTTTTTTCCGCCATATACGCCTGCATACCCTTGGCGGCGGAGGCAGTGGAGGTCAAAGTGAGCATCCGGTTGCCGTCGTTGATCTTTAATAGCTTTGCGATCGGTCCCAGCTCATGCGTGGGATAGTTTTCGCAGCTGCGCCCCAGATAATTCCGCAGCCGGTAATGCCGGTTCTTCTCGCCGCCGGCGATCTCCTGCCGCAGGTCGTGCTGGTAGCCGCCCGCACAGTGAACGATCTCGCCCAGCACACCCTCTCTTGCCATACGCAGCGCCATCAGCTCCCGCTTGCCGTAACAGCAGTTTTCCAGCAGCATACAGGGCGTGCCGGTCTCCTCGTAGGCGCGCACCAGCCGCCAGCAGTCGTTGACCGAGTAGGCGCCGCCCACCTCCAGCCCGACATATTTGCCCGCCCGCATGGCGTTTACCGCAATGTCGATATGGGATTCCCATGCCGACATGATGATGACCGCCTCTATATCGGCGGCAAGCAGCGCCTTGGCGTCGGCGTATGTTGCCGGACGGCTGCCGCACCGCTCGGCAATCAGCCTGGCAGCGTCCTCCCTGCGATCCTGATAGGGGTCGCAGACGCCTACGATCTCAAAGGCGTCCTTTGTCATCGGGATCAGGGTGCCCTTGAGCAGCCCGATCCCTCTCGCGCCCAGTCCGACCAGTCCTACTTTTAACTTTCTTGCCATGCGTGTCCTCTTTTCCGGTCTTAGTGATCCAGCCCCACCGCAATACGAAGGATCATAAGCGCATCGGTCACTTCCGTTTCGCCCGAGTCATTCAGATCGGCAGTCAGCGTCTCGCCTTCGGTGAGTATGTCCAGCCCGACCGCCGCCCGCAGTGCTTTCAACGCGTCAGTGACGGTCACCTCATCGTCGCCGTCCAAATCGCCCGGCAACCGTTCTTTGAGCCCTGCGACCGCGTCCTTTATCGCCTGCGCCATTTTGTCCACCTCTGCCTGACGGTCAGAGAGCAGCCCGTACTCCACCGCCGCGACCGCCGCTTCCAGCGCGTCTGCGGTGGCTTTGGTGTAATAGGTCAAATCGTCCGGCGCCGATTGCAGCGCCTCGTTTACGGCAGTGTAATCGGCGGGATCGGGCGAATGGATCGGGTCTACGCCGGTAAACCGCTTGACCGCTTCGTATACGGTGCGCACCAGCGAATCCTCCGCTCGCGCCGTCACTTCGCCCATCTCATCGGTTTCGCCGTCCTCAAAAACCTTGACGTCCTGTCCAGACCACCAACTCATCACGCCGCCGCAGCCCTTCTCGACCGCCAGCGCCACCTTGTCCTCAAGCAGATAAGCGCCGTTGTAGTAATAGGGGTAGACGTTGCCTTTGTCGTCCGGCATCTCGATGACGTTCAGCCCCTTGGGGAAGGCCTCGCCGCCGTTTTGCTTCTTATAGTACTGGTACAGCCCCGAGAAGGTCGCCGCGGGCTGACCGTCCGGCTTGCCGAAATAGGGCAGACCGATCCAAATTTTATTGGCGGCGCAGCCTCTGCTCGTGCAGTCTCTGATGATCGAGAGCAGCCGGTTATAGGGGATCTGCGACCTGCCCGAGCTGCCTACCTTCACGATATTGGTGTAGGACATATAGCTGACATAATCCAGAAAACGGAACTCGGCGCCGGTGAGATAGGTGCTGAACGGACTGAGGGTGCAGGAGAGCTTCAAGCCCGCTGCGTGGAGCTCGTCCGCCAGCGCTTTGAGCATCAGCCGGAAGGAGCGCAGGCTGTCCGAACTTTCGGGATACTCCCAGTCCACATCCACGCCGTACATGCCGTAAGCCAGGGCAAAATCCGTGACGGCTTTGGCAAACTCGGTGCGGGTCGCCTCGTCCAAAAACGCGGTACACAGCCTCGCATTGTTGTGGGTCAGCGAGAACCACAGCCGCGTTTTCCCCTTTGCCAGATTGGTGCTCGCACCCTTGAGCGTTTCCACCCAGCCGTTCATCAGCGCCGCAGCCTCGTCCGAGTCGGGCGAGTAGGTGACCGTTTCGTCCTTTTTCTTTGTGACGCCGAACTTGCCCGACGCATCAAAGGTGTAGTTGCCGATCATAATGAGATCGGTCATGCTGTTGAGCTGTTCATTGGTATTCCGAAAGCCGTCCCAGCCCATCTCGTACCACTGGTGGCTGGCATAGCCCACGTTCATAAAACCGGGGTTTTCGGTGGTCTTTTGGTAATCCGCCGAGAAAGCCGAGATCACCGCCTCGCCGATCAGGCGATCCACCACCAGCCGCACCGATGTGGTCGTCACATCCTCCGGCAGAATGCAGCCGCGATTCGGCTGGATATAGTCGTTATCGTATACCGTTTCCCACAGCCCGTCTTGCAGGACGTCAATATGAAACGCCTGTACCGCACCGTCACTGTCCTCGTTGATCGTGACCCGGTTGACGGTCGTTTCTTCCTTCAGATCAAGCCGGAGCGCCGCGCCTTCTTCCTGTGTGACCCATTTTTCGCCGGTAAACAGGGTCTCCTCACTCGGCTCGGCAGCCGCCGCGGCAAACGAGAGAAGGAGCGAGAGCGCCAAAACAGCGGCGAGCAAACTTCCGTACAGTCTTTTTTTCATCATATTCTCCTTTATTTTGCCGCATACGGTGTACGCGGGCGGATATGCCCGATCGGAACGACAGATTTAGAAGCCCGCGTCCCGTCCGGTCAAAAACAACGTCAGACGAATGAGATATACGATCCCCACGATAACAACAGAGCCGATCAGAAGCCATCGGCCGAGTTTTCGGTTGTGAAACGGCGCGCCGTCGGTGAGAAAAAGCCAGAGCCATACCGGGAAAAGCCAGATAAGCGGATAGGCGTGCAGCGCCGCCGGAATATCGGGCGGGAGCCGAAACAGCGCCAACGCCGCGCGGGAAGCGCCGCACCCGGGACAGGGGACGCCGGTCAGGCGGCGGAACAGACAGGGGATGCGCAGATATACGGCGGCGCCCAAAACGCCGATCAAAGCGGCAGCCGCACCGAACCGCAAAGCATACCGCCTTTTTTCCATTTTGGAGCCCCCTTACAAAAGCGGGAGCCGCTTTGCGACTCCCGCCGGTTTTGCCGTGGTAAACTAATCCTGAAGAGGAACGCCCTTTCCGTCAACCTTGATCGAACCGGTCAGGATCATAATGCCTTCCACCAGTCCCCAGATTTCGGACGCGATTGCGAGGACGCCGCAGGAAAGAATCGATATCAAAAGCTGCGCGACCGCTTTTCCGGTGTAGCCGAGGTAGAAATTATGTACTCCCAGCGCGCCGAGGAAGATGCCCAGTAAGCCGGCGGCCATTTTGGATTTCGGCGTTGCGTCGGCGGGAATGGTGTTAAGCGCTGCGCCGCAGTTCATACAGGCAACGGCGCCCGGCGTAACCGCGCCGCCGCAATTTTGACAATAATTCTGCCCTACGCCCTTTTGAGCGCCGCAGTTGACGCATACGACGGCAACGTCGTCCATTTGGTGACCGCAATTTTTACAAAACATCATCAACACTCCTTATCCTATCGGGAAATAAATTCATTTTTCGAACCTAACATAAAGATACCATTTTATCGGTGAAAAGTCAATTTATTTTTTTCTTTCGCGGTTATTCGCAGTAAAACCGCTCGGCAATCCGCAAAGCCAGATCAAAGGACACGCCTTTTACATCCCGCAGCTCCCTTATATCGGTGAACCGACCCGCCATTTGCCGGAACTTTATAATCTCCTGCGCTATGCTTTCGGTCATGCCCTCCACGGTGAGCAGCTGCTCTTCGGTGGCGGTGTTGATGTTCCACCCTCCCTCGGGCGGAACCGGCGCCTCCGGTTCGGCTTCGGAGGAAAGCTGCGCGGCGGACGCGGCGTCTTTTGACGAGGACGCCGAAGCCTCTGAGACGGCGGAGGAGACCTCGTCTTTGCTTGCGGCTTCGGACGAGTGAGGGCCGATCAGGGAAATATCGCCGTAGATCTGCAGATTCTGCGGTTCGTTTTCCATATAGCCGAGATTGTAGGCAATCAAACCGGTCAGAAAGACAAGGGCAAGGCAGATCAGGATCCAGCCTTCTTTCTTCATCTCATACGCCCCCCTCCGGTGACATTCGACCTCGTTCGACAAAGCCATGATATCATATCGGGGGTTATTTGTCCAGAAATCCGGCGGTGCGGCGTTATTGCAATTTCGCGCCGGAGCGGCTATAATGAAAAGCAAAAGGAGGCTTCGGCATGAGAGAGATCTCCTGGGACGATTTTTACGAGAGGTTTTTTGACTGGGCAGAAAGCACCAGGCGGACGCGGATCGGCGATCTGACCGGTTACGGCCCCGCCGACGAGGTGTACGATATTGCCATGGAGCTGTCGTATGACGATGACAGGACGGCCGCCCGCTTTCTCGGCCGCGCGGCGGAAGCGGGGATTCGCTTTACGCCGGAGCAGATCCTGGAGTTTGCTCTCATCGTGGACGAAAAAACACTCGGGCGGATGGCAAAAGCCGCCGATCCGGCCTTTACCGTCCGGGAGCTGGAAGAGATCGAGTCGCTGTTAAGCGAGGCGGATTTTGCGGCCGCTGCCCGAAAAAGCGGCTTATTGCAGCCCAAAAAGGCGGTACTGCCGAAAAAGGCGGCGCGGCCGGAGAAGATCGGCTTTTTGGCAAAGCTGGCGGCGGTTTTTGCCATGCCCGGCGAGAAAAAGCGCCCGGCGCGGCCAAGCGGACGCTGCAGCGGCGACTGCGCCCATTGTCCGCCTCATTACGGTTACCGCTACGGACGGTGGTATTACGGACACGGACATCAGTACGGGTGCGAGTTCGGCGGGAACAAAGGGGATGGCGGACTGTAAAATCCGCCGGAGCGCAGACCGGGAAAAATTTCGGCACCGCGTATTGATTTCGCGGCCGGAATATGATACAATGGGTTGACGCCCGATCGGGACATTTTGTCCGCAAGCGGTTTTTGTCCCGTTATGGATCGGCTTTTTGCGGCCGGTTCCCACTGTAGAGCGTCGGCAACAATTTCATAGTGTTGGAAATACGGTTTGAAAAGTTGTAAGCTGAGTAGATTAAAAGGGAATCCGGTTTGAATCCGGAACAACCGCCATTACTGTATTTGACGAGATCGGACATGGGTTCCATTGAGACGGATGGCGTCTTGAGAAGGATTGTCCGCTGCGGCGCCGCGCCGCTTTGTCATAAGTCAGGATATCTGCCGTATTTTCGTAAGGTTAACCACCGCTTTGGTGAGAAGAGTGCAACCGATTTATGCCGAACCGTCGGCCCGATCGCGCACTCTTTTTTCTTTGCGGTGCGCCGAAGGCCGTTTGATCGAGGTTCGGACAGATCAGTTGTACTCTTTTGACCGGAAACGGGCAAAAGAGTTTTTCTTTTAGTAAGGGGGGATGAATGTGACGCCGGAAGAAAAGAAGCTCTGGGCGGCAGAACTTCTGCGGGAAAAGCAAAAGGAAACGGGAAGGCTGCCGAGGAAGGAGGATTTTGACGACGCCACGCGATCCCGCATCAAGGCGTTTTTGGGTCCGTGGCCGAGGGCTTTGGAGGCCGCGGGGCTCAAGGAAGCAAAACAAACGCAAAAGAAAAAAAGGAAAAAGCGCTCCGACGGCAAAGGCGGCGGGTCGGCCGCGCGGGAGCCGGAGCGAAACGCAAAACGGGAGAAGACGGATGGATATCTCCCGGTTTCAGACAGCCATAAAGGAGAAACAAAAGTATGAAAACAAAAGTAAAACGCGCCCTGAGCGGTTTGCTGGCGTGTGCGGTGATCGCGGCGGCGATCCCTTTCGCCGCTTTTGCCGCACAGGACGGGATCGAGCTTTCTACCGCGGAAGCTTTTTGGGGATTTGCCGCCGAGGTAAACGGCGGGAACAATTATGAGGGAAAGACCGTCACGCTGACGGTCGATCTGGATCTGGGCGGGGAGCAAAGTCCCTGGACGCCCATCGGAACCGCCGAAGCGCCTTTTGCCGGCGTGTTTGACGGCGGATACCATGTGATCAGCGGACTTTCTGTTCCCTCCGGCGATTCGGTCGGGCTGTTCGGCAGGGTAGAGGGCGGAACGGTGAAAAATCTGGTGGCAGAGGGCAGCGTCACCGGCGGCTCTGCAGTGGGCGGCGTGATCGGAACGCTGAAAAACGGCAGAGCGGAAAACTGCGGCAGCCGGGTCGCCGTCAGCGGACAAAGCGGAGTAGGCGGCGTGGTCGGCGCACCGGAGGGCGGCTGTACGGTCAGCGGATGCTTTCATACCGGCAGCGTGACCGGCTCTACCGGCTATGTCGGCGGGGTGGTCGGTCAGGGTGCGAACGGCTGCTCGGTCTCTGACTGCTACAATGCGGGGCAGGTCACAGGACCCGCCACCGTGGGCGGTGTGCTGGGAGGACATAAGGCGTACAGCACCGCTTTGTCCGACAGCTACAATGTCGGAACCGTTACCGGGAGCAGCGACAACAATATCGGCCCGGTTGCAGGTAAAACCAGAGGCAGCGTCACAAACTGCTATTATCTTGCAAACAGCGCCAATTACAATTCCAACGGGTACGGCACGGAGTTTGCCGACGCCCTGTCCGCCGACCGGCTGAGCGATGCGTTTGCCGACGCTTCTCCCTTTCCCGTGTTGAAATGGGAGGAGAAAATCAGCGCCGGGGAGCCGGTTTCGTCCGGTTTTACCGAAAAAACACAGCGCTCGGGCGAGCTTGCCGGGCTGATCCGCGCTGCGGTGAGCAGCGCAAAGGCGCACTCCGCCGCCGACGCCGGTTCCCTGCTGGGAAGCAGCGGCTTTCTTGGCGGCGCAAGCTCGACCGAGACCGATTGGATGGCGCTCGCCATGGCGCGGTTCGGCTATTTCGACCGGCAGGGGGAATACCGGCAGATGATCGATGACGGGGACGGCTACCAAAGCTATCTTGCCGCATTGAAAAGCTATATCGAAAAAACTTACGCCGCGCAAAACGGGATCCTCCACTCCGCAAAGGCGACCGAATGGCACCGGGCGGTTCTGGCGGTCACGGCGCTCGGCGGCGATCCCACCGCCTTCGGCAGCTATCACGGCAGCCCGATCGACCTGATCGCAGACGGGAGTTATAACTGCGTTTTGAACGGAGGCCCCGGGAAGCAGGGGATCAACGGCTGGATCTTCGGTCTGATCGCCATGGATACCGGTATGTTTGCCGTTTTGGAACAGGCGAAGTATTCCCGCGAGACCTTCATTACGGAGATCCTGAAAGCGCAGCTTTCCGACGGCGCAGACGGGAACGAATACGGCGGCTGGGTGCTGGGCGGCTACGGTACTGCCTCCGATATCGATATCACCGCCATGGCCGTTCAGGCGCTGGCGCCCTATTACAATGACGGCACGGTTTACACCTATGTGAATACCGTCAGCAAAGTAAAGCGCAGCGTGACGGTGCGGCAGTGTGTCGATGAGGCGCTGGCGGTACTCTCCGCCCGCATGGATCAAAACGGCGGGTTCTCCTCCTGGGGCAGTAAGAATGTGGAAGGGATCGCGCAGGTGCTGGTCGCTTTGTGCAGCCTTGGGATCGACCCGGCGGCCGACGCCCGGTTTGTCACCTCGGGCGGGAAAACCCTGCTGGACGGGCTGCTGCAATTTCGGCTGGCGGACGGCGGCTTCAGCCATGTCCTCGGCGGCGAGTGGAACTACATGGCAAACGATCAGGCAACCTATGCGCTGATCGCCTACTGGCGGTTTGAAAATGGGATGCGCACCCTTTACGATATGCGGGACGATTTTTCCGCCGACGCCTCGGCGGCCATAGCAGAGGCTTCGGCGGCAATCGAAGCGCTGCCCGATCCGTCCGCCGGCAATTATAAAGAGAAAATCAAAGAAGCTTTGGGCGTATTTCAGGCGGTACCCGCCGGCGAGCGGAGATATGTAGGCAACTATTCTTCTCTGGCCGCCGCGCTGGAGCTGATCGGCGGAGAGGATAAGCTGGATACGCCCGACCCCTATGCGGTGAGCATTCGGGTGACAAAGCAGCCGGATAAGCTTCAGTACCTTGCGGGCGATCGGTTTGACCCCGCCGGCATGGAGGTAACAGCCGTCTTCAGCGATAAAACGGAGCAGGCCGTCAGCGGCTATCGGTGGGCGCCCGCATCCGAACTGACGCCGGAGGATCATACCGTCACCGTTTTCTACGGCGTTTTGAAAACCTCCCTTTCGATATCGGTGGAGGAAAAAATGCCGTGGGAAGGCTCCGGCAGTAAAGAGGATCCCTATCGCATCGATACGCCGGAGAAACTGACCGCTTTGGCGGAGCATGTCAACGGCGGGGAGGATTTTGCCGGGAAATACGCCGTTTTGACCGCCAATCTTGATTTGAGCGGGACGGCTTGGACGCCTATCGGCCGGACACAGCGGCTTGCCTTTGCGGGCGTTTTTGACGGACAGGGCTTTTGCATCGACAACCTGACCTCCGAAGCGGGCGGTCTGTTCGGCTATGCGGCGGACAGCGCCGTGATCCGAAACGTCGGCGTCGCAAGCGGGGAGATCGGCAAACAGGACGGTTACGGCAATTTCCTCGGCGGCGTGGTCGGCTGGAGCGACGGCGCGGATGTCATCAACTGCTGGAACGGCGCGGATCTTTTCGGCAGCTGGTCCGGCGGCGTGGTCGGCACGGTGCGGGGCGGCGAGAGCCGGATCTCCGGCTGCTTTAACCGCGGCAATATTACCGGCCCCGAAAGCGCTTCCCGCCTGGGCGGCATTGTGGGACATCTGGCAAGCGGCGTATCCGTTTCCATAGAGGATTGCTACAATACCGGCGCCGTCTGCGCAGGCTCCGCCGTGGGCGGCATTGTGGGCGGTATGCAGGACGGACCCCACAGCCTGCGGCGGTGCTATCATGCGGGGCAGGTCGCCTCGGTTTCCCAAAATGAGAATAGTAACCGGGAGATCGGCGCGGTGGTCGGAACTTCTACCGCCCGCGACAACACTCTGAGCGACTGCTATTATCTCTCCGGCTCCTGCTCTGAGGGCGGGGTAGGCGGCGCCTCGCAGATCGAGGACAACACCACGGCTCTGGACGGCGGCAAAATGACCGACGGCAGCCTCGGCGCTCTGCTTGGCAGCGCCTTCAAAGAGGATCCGTACGGATTGGAAAACAACGGATATCCTCTGCTTTTCTGGCAGCAAACGCCGGACGCGGACGCGGTGGATCAGGTGATCGCCCTGATCGCCGCCATCGGCGAGGTCACCTTGGAGCGGGAGGAGGCCGTTTCTGCGGCGCGGGAGGCCTATGACGCGCTGGAGGATGAAGCGCTGCAATCGCTGGTGTCCGACTATGACAGGCTGGTACGGGCGGAGGAGATCCTGCAGGAGCTGAAAAACAAGCCCGCTCCCTCCGAACCGACTAAGCCGGATACGCCGACCGAACCGGATCTTCCTTCCGTTTCGGACAGCCCGGCAGGGCAGGATCGACCGGCGGCTCCCGGCGGCACGCCGTCGCCGAAAACCGGCGGCGCTTCCACGCTGCCGCTGCTTGCGCTTTTGCTGCTTGCGGGCGGTACGGCGGCGGGCAGCCTGACGGAAAAAGGGCGGAAAAAACGGTAAAATCTCTTTCCGGCGGGAGGAAGCATTTTGAAGCAAATCGGAAAACGGATCGTATGGCTCTTAGTGCTGTTGACAGCGGTGGTGCTGCTGCCCGGCGCGGGACAAACGGCGTATGCCGCAGGGCCTTCGCTGACGGCCACTCTGACCGACGGAGCGGTGGTCAAAAACAGCAGGCTTACCTTTGATGTGTGGGCAAGAAACGGCGCGGGGAACAAGATCACCTCGACCGTCGCCCTCAACGGGGAGCGTGCGGCGCCCACTTGGGAGGACAGCGATAAGACAAGCTATACGCTTTTATTGACCAAAGCGGGAGAAAATACGGTGACGGTCGCCGCCTCCTCGGACGGCGGCAGGAGAAAAACGCTGACCTATCATATCACCTATCGCCCGGCGGCCGACGGCGAGATCATCGGTCACGCCGTTTGGAGCGTGGAGGCGTTCACCGTCGGCTGCGGGTATCTCATCGAGCCGGCGTCCGTCCCCATTCGCGCCGGGGAAACGTCGGCGGCGGAGCTTCTGCGGCTGCTGCAGGAAAACGGCTTGACCGGCTATTACGGCGGATCGGCGGAGCAGGGTTTTTATCTGGCCTATATTGCCGACGGAACCGCTTCGGCGGCGAATTATAACGGCTATCAAAGAAGCGGCGCGCCGGCGGCTCCGAGAACAATGGAGCTGCATCCGTCCGTCCCCGGGTATCTGCAGTCCCGTTTACAATCCGATATGGATTTTTTCGATCCGGACGACTACCGGAAAAACTGGACGGGTTACCTGGGCGAATTTGTGATCTCCAACGGCTCGGGCTGGATGTACAGCGTTAACAACAATTTCCCGAACGTCGGCTTTTCCGATAGGTATCTTTCGGATGGCGATGTAGTTCGGGTGCAGTTTACTTTGGGATACGGCGCTGATATCGGCGGCATGAGCGCCTTGGGCGGCCAGATTCCCGGTGCGGCAAATCAGCCGCAATCGGGCTATTATGCCGTGGCGGATAAGGACGTCCTTACCAAAACGCTGGCAAGGGCGCGGATGTCCGGGCGGATGGCGGCGGAAAATGTAAAAGCCGCCTATGAGGATGCGGTTCTGGCGGCGGCAGAGCTGAACGCCGCACAAAGCAAAGTGGACGGCGCGGCCGAGGCATTGGCGTATGCGCTGGATCATCCCGCCGAAGCTTCGGGCGGCGGCAGCGCGGGCAATTCCGGCGGCGTCGCGAATACGGGCGGCGCGGCGGAGCCGGGAAGCGCGGGAGATCCCGATCATGCGGAAAATAGCGGCGGTTTTGGCGAAACGGCGTCGTCGTCCGAAGCTTCGGCGGATGAAACGGCCGTCCCCGCTTTGGAAACAGCGGACAAAACCTCCTCCGGTACCGGCGGATCAAAGCCCGATGCCGAACCGGTCGGCAAAATGCGGCCGGTTGCCCTGATCGGGGTCGTTTTTGCCGCCCTGCCGGTTCTTGCTGTCGGTATCTGTTTCTGCGGCAAAAAAATCTCTTCCTGCAGCGGGAAGGGCAGGGAGCGGGATGGATGATGAAACATATTGCGGCGGGGCTTATCTGCCTTGTCCTGTTTTTCGGCTTGATATCTCCCGTTTCGGCTGCGGAGGATGCGCCTGACCCGCTGTCGATTGCACAGGGGATCATCGACTGGAAGAAATCCGACGTCGGCTCTTCTCCCGACGGCGATCTGCTGTGCGACGCCTTTTTGGAGCTGGCCGGTTCCACGGCGGGGGACTGGTACCCGGTCGGATTGTCCCGTCTCGGAAAAACCGACAATTACGCGGGATATCTTGCCGTACTGCGGGATCGGGTGGAGGAGCGTTACCGGCAGCCGGGGAAGCTCAGCGCCGCGAAAGCGACCGAATGGCACCGTATCATTCTCGCGGTGCTGGCAGCGGGCGGCGATCCCACCGCCTTCGGCAGGGATGAAAACGGGCAGCCGATCAACCTGGTTGCGGACGGCGCCTACGACCGGGGAAAGACAACGCCGCTCGGCAGGCAGGGGATCAACGGCTGGATCTGGGGGCTGATCGCGCTGGACGGCAAGCGGTACGAAACGCCTGCCGACGCCCATGATACGCGGGAGGATATGATCGGTGAAATTCTGTCGCGGCAGCTGCCGGACGGCGGCTGGTCGCTTGGCGGCGGCGTTTCCGATCCCGATCTGACCGCAATGGCGGTGCAGGCGCTCGCCCCCTATGAGAATGGGGAGATCGCCGTTGGGCAGGACGTTCACGGGGCGGTGGACAGGGCGCTTGTCTGCCTGTCCGATCTGCAGCTTCCGACCGGCGATTTCAAAAGCTGGGGTACGCAGAATGCGGAAAGTACCGATCAGGTCATCATTGCGCTGTGCAGCCTTGGCATTGACCCGTTGACCGATCCCCGCTTCATCAAAAACGGCAGCACCCTTTTGGACGGCGTGCTGCGTTACCGGCAGCCGGACGGCGGCTTTGCCCATTCCTTCGAGTACGACCCCGAGAATCCGACGGCGCGGCCGGGCGAGTCCAACAGCATGGCGGGTGAACAGACCCTGCTTGCCATGGCGGCGCTTTGGCGGCAGCAAAACGGGATGCGCACCCTCTATGATTTCCGCCCGGAGGAAGGGACAGGCTCCGGCGAAGCGGCGTACTTCTCCGATGAAGATAAACAGACGGTCGACGCCCTCCCCCAAAACCTCACAACCGAGCAGTATGTGACCGTCACGACCCTGCTCGATCGGCTGGAGCAGTCGCCGGATTTTGCGGAGAAAGAGGCTTACCGCCAAAAGCTGACGGCGGCAAAGGAGACCATCGAGGCGATACAGGAAGAGATCGACAGCCTCAACGCCCGGATACGGGAAAAGCTCTATCCGTTTGAAAGGATTTCCCTGCGCGACAGGAAAACGGTAAACGCGATCCTTGCGCGGTATGACGCCCTTGCCGAATACGACCGGGCAAAGATCGAACACTGGGAAGACGTCATCAAAGCCAAAACGCAGATCGACGGCCTTTTGAGAGGGCTTGTCATCGGCGTTGTTCTGGGAACCGTTGCCGTTTTGCTTGCCGTTTCCCTGATCTGCCGGATCCGGCAAAAGAAGCGGCGCAGGGCGAGGGAAATGGAAGAACTGGCCGCCCGGTTTTCGGAGGAAAACGGGGCATAACGAAGGATGGTGCGCCGTGAAAAAAGACATTCTGGCAGTTTTCGGGATCGTATTGATTTTGGCCGTGCTGATAAACGGTACCCATATCCAATCGGTAGACGAATACTACCTCACCCATATCGACGACATCACGCCGGAGAGCGAAACGGTGACCCTGAGTATCCGCTGCGACGCGGTTTTACAGCATTACGACGAGCTGGATCCCGCGCTCCGGTCGGAGGAGTTTGTCCCGCCGGACGGGGTGATCCTGCCGCCCACAAAATATGTGCTGCGGGAAGGGGATACCGTATTTCAGATCCTCGACCGGGCGGTGCGGTCAAACCGGATCCAGATGGAGTTTCAGGGCGCTGAGGAAAATCCCTTCGGCAGCGTATATATTCAGGGCATTCACTATCTGTATGAGTTTTCCTGCGGTCCTCTTTCGGGCTGGATGTACCGGGTGGACGGGGAGTTTCCCCATTACGGCTGCTCCCGGTACAAGCTGCATGACGGACAGAATATCGAATGGATCTACACCTGCGATCTGGGACAGGATGCGGGCGCTTTATGGATGGGAGGAGAAGAATGAAAACGGTTGTCACAAGCGGAAAAAGCGGGGCGTTTTCCGCCGTTCACCCGGCGGCGGCCATGGTCTATTTTCTGGCGGTGCTGCTCATATCCATGTTTTGTTTTCATCCCGTCTTGCAGGTGGAAATGCTGGTTGGGGCGGCGCTGTTTTGCATAACGCTTCAAAAGCGGGGCGAAGCGCTGCGGGAAATCGGCTTTTATCTGCCGCTGTTTTTGATGGTAGCCGTCACCAATCCGCTTTTCTCCCATAACGGCGTGACGCCGCTGTTTTTCCTCAACGGGAACCCGGTCACGCTGGAGGCGCTTTTGTACGGCGTTTCCCTTGCCGTTTCGGTGATCGGCGTGCTGTTGTGGTGCAAGTGCTGCGGCAGGGTGATGACCGAGGACAAATTTCTCTATCTGTTCGGGAAGCTTATCCCCAAGCTGTCGCTGATCCTCTCGATGGCGCTGCGGTTCGTTCCCGTTTATCTGCGGCAGTCCCGCCGGGTCATTCGCGCCCGAAAGGCAATGGGGCTGTTCTCCGGAAAGGGAATCACGGATCGGGTGAAAAACCGGATGCGGGTCTTTGTCGCCATGATCTCCTGGTCGCTGGAACACGCCATGGAGACTTCCGCTTCGATGCGGGCGCGGGGATACGGCCAAAAAGGCCGCACGAATTTTTCTCTGTTCCGGTTTTCGCCCGCCGACGGCGTTTTGCTTTGCGGCTGTGTTTTTCTCCTTGCCGTTGTGTGGATCGGCCGGGCGGCCGGCTTTGCCGCGTTCTCCTATTATCCCCGCACCGGCGGGATCGGCGCCGCGCCTGCCGACCTTGCCGTGTATGCGGCCTTCGGGCTGCTGTCGCTGCTGCCGTTTCTGCTGGAAGTAAAGGAGGTGATCGTATGGAGCTGCTGCGTGTCGAAGATCTGAGCTTTCGCTATCCGAACGCCGGGCGCAATGCCCTGGACGGCATTGATCTGACGGTGCAAAACGGAGAGTTTGTCCTGCTGTGCGGCCCGTCCGGCTGCGGGAAGACCACCCTGCTGCAGATGCTGAAAAAAGAGCTTGCTCCCGCCGGGGAGAAAACCGGGCGTATTTTCTATGCCGGCGCGCCGCAGGAGGATTCGGCAGACGCCGGGGAGATCGGCTTTGTGCGGCAGGATCCGGAAAGCCAGATCGTCACCGACAAGGTCTGGCACGAGCTTGCGTTCGGGCTGGAAAATATGGGCGTTCCCACCGATACGATCCGCCGCCGTGTGGGCGAAATGGCGGGCTTTTTCGGGATCGAGGGTTGGTTCCGGCAAAAAACGGACGAGCTTTCCGGCGGGCAGAAGCAGCTTTTGAACCTTGCCGCGGTGTTGGTGATGCAGCCGAAACTGCTGATTTTGGACGAGCCGACCGGGCAGCTTGACCCGATCGCCGCCGCCGATTTTATCACAACGCTGCAAAAGATCAACCGGGAGCTGGGGCTGACCGTTCTGCTGGCCGAGCACCGTTTGGAGGAGATTTTCCCGATCGTCGACCGGGTGCTGGTGATGGAAGACGGGCGCATCCGGGCGGACGATGAGCCGCAGCATATCGCCGCACGGCTGACGGCAATCAGTCCCGATCACCCCATGCTCCGTGCGCTGCCTGCCGCCGTGCGCGTCTGGCAGGAGGTTCGGGGAAAGGGAGAATGTCCCCTGACCGTGAAGGAGGGACGGGATTTTCTGCACCGGCATTTTACCGGCTCGGACGCCCCTCGGCCGGAACCGGAAGATCCGGAGAAAGGCGACTTTGCGGTGGAGCTGAAAAACGTATGGTTCCGTTATGAAAAGGATGCGCCGGATATCCTGCGCGGCGTCACCGCAAAAATCCGCCGGGGGGAGATCTTTTGCTTGCTCGGCGGCAACGGCGCGGGGAAAACCACGGCGCTGAATGTGATCGCGGGACTGGAACGAGCCTATCGGGGAAAGATCGTGATCAAAGGAAAGCCGATCCGGTCGTACCAAGGCAATTCCCTTTATCGCCGCAATCTCGCTTTTCTGCCTCAGAATCCGCAAACGGTCTTTGTGCGGGATACGCTGCGCGCCGATCTGGCCGAGATCCCGGAGACGATGGGGATCCCGAAGTCGGAGCAGGCCGATCGGATCGGGCAGATGGCGAACCGGCTGGGGATCGCCTCTCTGCTGGAACGGCACCCGTACGATCTCAGCGGCGGCGAGCAGCAAAAATGCGCCCTTGCCAAGGTATTGCTCTCCGAGCCGAAAATTCTGCTGCTCGATGAGCCGACCAAGGGTCTGGACGCGTTTGCAAAGCAGGGTCTGCGGGAGATCCTGCGGGAATTAAAGCGGGAGGGGATCACCCTTTTGCTGGTGACCCACGATGTGGAATTCGCCGCCGAGACTGCCGACCGCTGTGCCTTTTTGTTTGACGGGGAGATCCTGTCCGTCGACTCGCCGCGTCGGTTTTTCGCGGGCAACAGCTTTTATACCACCGCCGCCAGCCGTATGGCGCGGGGGCTGTGGCCGGACGCGGTGACCTGTGAGCAGGTCGTCGCCTGCTGTCGTGCGGAGGAAAGCCGAACCGGACGGAAAACCGATTTCCCTGCGGAAGGAAAGCTTTGATCGACTAAATGCGTTTCTTATTTATCACACAGATAAAAAGAACACCGCCGGCTGCTTTTTGACTGATTAAAACGGGAGCGGCATAACCGCTCCCGTTTATGTATGCTCTGTCCGCTTTTCCGCCTACCGCCGCTTGCGCGGATAGGGCTTTTTCTCGTTTGTAAGGGAGAGAATATAATCGACCGAGGTGTTAAAATATACTGCCAGGCGGGTCAACAGAATCAGCGGGATCTGGCGCTGCCCGTTTTCGTATTGAGAGTAGGTGTTCTGGCGGATGTGCAGGTAGTCGGCGATCTCCTGCTGGGTCAGATCCCGATCCTCGCGCAAGTCCCGCAGCCGCATTCTCTCACCCCTTCCGCTATTATGCTACCCTATCGCATATTGAGATGTTGACTTTTATCACATTTTGTGATAAAATGCGATAAAACGGCAGAGAGGCGGAAAGCGGATGGAGAAAAAGCGGCGGCAGGGTCAAAGCAGGGCGGTAGGGCGCGGCCGTTCCGCCGGAAGCCGGGATTTTTCCGAGAAGCTGTATCGAACCGCCGCCATACTGCGCTGGATCGGGGTCGTGCTGTTTTTGTTCGGCGGGCTGGCTGTCCTGCTCGGATCTGCCCGGAGCGCCAAACATGATCCGGATCGATTTATCGGATATTTTATCCTGTTTTTTGCCTTTTTGATCTGTATTGTTCTGCTGTATGTCTGTTCGGTTCTGCTCACGGCGCTCGCCGCACACATCGGGCAGCAGGATCGGGTCACGGGATCCGGGTACGGTGAAGATGAAATAATAAAGGAAGAATAAAAGGAGCCGCTTCAGTGTGAAAGCGACTCCTTTTTTCTGTCGGGTTTGCCGACCGGCTCAATTTTCAGTACCCGCAGGATCATCGATACCGTGTCGGGCAGTCTGGGGCGTCCTCTGACCGTGATGGTGGCGGCCGCCTGATAAAGCGGCTTGCGGGTCCGGTAGATCTGCTCCAGCCCTTTTCTGCTGTTTTGCACGACAAGGGGACGGTTTTGGTCACCCCGTATCCGCCGGTAGCAGACGGGGAAGGGGACGTCCAGAAACAGCACCTTGCCCACCTGATTGGCAAGCGCTGCGTTTTCCGGTCGGAGCAAAGCGCCGCCGCCGGTCGCCACGATCAGCGGTTCCCGGCCGCCCATCTCCCGGATCGCCCGGGTCTCCATCTCCCGGAATGCCGGTTCGCCCAGCTTCTCAAAAATTTCGGGGATCGGCATACCCGCCTTTTTCACGATATAGGCGTCCATATCGATAAATTCGGCGCCCAGCGCTTTGGCAAGCCGCCGCCCTACCGCCGATTTTCCGCAGCCCATAAATCCGCAGAGAAAAAGGGTGACGGGCAGCTTGTTATCCGGCATACATCTTTTCCTCCATCTTTCGGATCAGCCGCTCCACCTCGGGAACGGGGTACCGGTCGCCGTCCCAGATTTCATGTGCTGCCACCGCCTGCCATACCAGCATGGCCATGCCGCCGGAATAGGGAACGCCCGCTTCTTTGGCGTACCGCATCAACAGCGTTTCGGCAGGATTGTAGATGATGTCCAGCAGATATTCCACCTGCCGCAGCGTTTCGGGCTTGACCGGCGCGGCGCCGGTGTGGGGATACATGCCGACCGGCGTGGCGTTTACCATCAGATGATACCTACCGGTGATCGCATCCAGCAGAGTGACGGTCACGGGAAGGGAAGGCCTCACCTGCCACAGTTTTTCTGCCAGCTCGTTTGCCGCCGGAAGATCCGATTCCCGCACGGCGATCGTGACGGAGGAAGCGCCCTGCCATGCCGATTCGATGGCGATCATTCGGCCTGCGCCGCCGCAGCCCAGCAATAGGATATCATGCCCGCGCAGAACCGCGCCCATAGCCTCTACCGCGCGGAGAAATCCGTCCACATCGGTGTTGTAGCCGATTTTTTCTGTTCCGGTACAGGCCACCACATTCACCGCACCGTACCGCTTGGCGGAGCCGTCCAGCCGATCCAGATAGGGGATCACCGCCTGCTTGTGCGGAATGGTGACATTAAAGCCGTCATACTCCCGCAGCATGGCGGGAAAAAGCCGATCCGCTTGGTCGGGCGGGATCTCGCAGACCTCGTAGCTGCCCTGCCGTCCCGCCATTTCAAAAAGCGCGGTGTGAATGGGCGGCGACATGGTATGCCCAAGCGGATAGCCGGTCAGTGCAAATTTTCGGTTCATCGGTTACTCCTTTGCCGCCAAAAGCTGTTCCAGCGATTTGTTGTCCTCAATGTGATAGGCGGCGCTGCCCTTCAGGGTCTTTTTCACCAAACCGGTCAGCACCTTGCCCGGCCCCAGCTCGATAAAGCGGGTGAAGCCGTCCTTTGCCATGGCGGCAAGCTCGGAGGTGAACCGCACCGGGCTGGTCAGGTGCGCCGCCAGATAGTGGGGCATATCGACCCCTTCCGGCAGCCTTTTGCCGTAGAGATTGGCATAAAACGCAAGCCGCGGCGGCGCAAAGGAAATCTTGGCGGCTTCGGGCAGAAAGGCGTCCGCCGCCGACTGCATCAAAGCGGAGTGGAACGCCGCGCTGACCGCAAGCGGCACTGCCTTGACCTTCCGCTCGGCGCAGAGCGCGCGCAGGGAGGCGATCCCCGCCTCGTCTCCGGCGACCACCGTTTGAACGGGGGAGTTGTAGTTTACCGGCACCGCATAGCCGTCCGCCTCGTCGCAGAGCGCTTCAACCGCGTCGGCGTCCTGCCCCAGCACGGCAACCATGCCGCCCTTTTGCCGCTCGGCGCATTTCTGCATGGCGTCGGCACGCGCCGCGATCAGGCGGCAGCCGTCTGCAAAGCTCACCATACCTGCGGCGACCATGGCGGCGTATTCGCCCAGCGAATGTCCCGCCACGCCATCGGCTGAAAAGCCTTCCTCTTTAGCGACCGCAAGGGCAGCCAGCGAGGTGGTGAAGATCACCGGCTGGGAAACCCTTGTCACCGCAAGCTCGGCTTCATTCCCGTCGCGGCAGAGCGCCAGCACGTCAAAGCCGAACACCTCCGACGCATCGGCAAATACTCCGGCGGCATTGGCAGAACGCGTTGCCAGCTCCACCCCCATGCCGGGATACTGCGACCCCTGTCCCGAAAACAAAAACGCTGTTTTTTCCATCTTAGCTGTCGCTCCTTTTCTGCAAAGGCCGGTTTGCGCCGGCGTTTGCTTCCTCCTCCAAAAAGCCGGTGGGATTCGCGTTGACAAGATGAGGAAATTTTAGTATAATAGAACCAATCGTATGTTTGCCGGATGGAAAATAAACTCCTTTCGGCACACCATACAAAGCCATCATATCACAAACTCTCTTTTTTTTCAAGAAAAAGGGAAAAAGATACGGAAAGCGGGTGGATCGCATGGCAGGTATTACGATTTTGGGGTGCGGTATGTATATACCGTCCGATTTGGCGACCAATGAGGATTTTGCAAAGTTCGTGGATACCAGCGATGAATGGATCACGACCCGAACCGGGATCAAGACCCGGCATATGGCGAATGGGATACTGACCTATCAGATGGGGACCGAGGCGGCAAAGCAGGCGCTGCGGGAAGCGGACGTGGCCGCGGGTGAGATCGATTTGGTGATCGGCACCACCGTGACCGGCGATTTTCTGACGCCGTCGATGTCCTGCATGGTAGCGGGGGAGCTCGGCATGACCGAGGTGCCCTGCATGGATCTCAATGCCGCCTGTGCCGGTTTTGTTTATGCGCTGGACGTGGCGCAGAAATATCTTGCGTCGGGCGATGCAAAGCGGATCTTGATCGTCTCCTCCGAGATGGTCACCCGTATGGTGGATTATACCGACCGTTCCACCTGTGTGCTGTTTGGGGACGGCGCGGGCGCCATGGTGGTGGCAAAGGGCGAGGGCGGCTTTGCGACCTATATCAGCGGCGATCCTTCCGGCGCGGAGAAGATTTTCACGAAGCTTTCGATGTCCGACAGCCCGTTTCGAACCAAAACGCCGCAGTGGAAGAACCCGCTGATGCAGGATTATCCGCTGGGGCTGATGTATATGGACGGGAACGACGTCTATAAATTTGCCGTGTCCGCCATGCCCCGCGCGGTGGAGATCGCGGCAAAACGGCTGGGTGTGACGGTGAATCAGCTGGATCTGATCGTGCCGCATCAGGCGAATGTCCGGATCGTGCAGACGGCGATGAAAAAGCTCGGTCTGCCGATGGAGCGGTGCTATTGCAATATTGACGAGTACGGCAACACCTCCAGCGCCTGTATTCCGGTCTGCTTGAACGAGCTTCGGCAGGCGGGACGGCTGAAGCCGGGGATGAAGATTTGTCTGGTCGGCTTCGGCGCGGGGCTGGTTTACGGCGCCGCCGCGTTTGAGATCTGTTAAGGAGGAAACGAAATGACGACACGGATCACACAGCTATTGGGGATCAAGTACCCCGTTATCCAGGGCGGCATGGCATGGGTGGCAGACGCCGAGCTTGCCGCGGCGGTATCCAATGCGGGCGGCTGCGGGCTGATCGCGGGCGGCAGCGCGCCGGCGGATGTGATACGGGAGCAGATCCGCAAGGCAAAAACGCTGACCGACCGGCCGTTCGGGGTGAATATCATGCTGATGAACCCCAACACCGAGGAGCTTGCCCGGTTGATGATCGAGGAAAAGGTGCCGGTGGTGACGACCGGCGCGGGAAATCCCGGCAAATACATTCCGGCCTGGAAGGAGGCGGGGATCAAGGTGATCCCGGTGGTGCCTTCGGTCGCGCTGGCAAAGCGGATGGAGCGCGCCGGCGCCGACGCGGTGATCGTGGAGGGCATGGAGGCAGGCGGGCATATCGGCTCGATCACCACCATGTGTTTGACGCCGCAGGTGGCGGACGCGGTCAGCATTCCGGTGATCGCGGCGGGCGGCATTGCCGACGGACGCGGCGTGGCGGCGGTGTTCATGCTGGGCGCCGAGGGCGTACAGCTCGGCACGGTCTTCCTCGCCAGTGAGGAATGCAATATCCACGACAATTATAAACAGCTTGTGCTGAAAGCCAAGGATACCGATTCGGCGATCACCGGGCAGTCGATCGGGCTGCCGGTGCGGTGTATCAAAAACCGGCTCTCCCGGAAGATCAATGAAATGGAAAAAACCGGGATGTCCGCCGAGGAGCTGGAAAGCTTCACGGTCGGCTCGCTGCGGCGGGCGGTGCAGGACGGCGATCTGGAAAACGGCAGCTTTATGTGCGGGCAGATCGCCGGCATGGTGCATGAGATCAGGCCGGTTGCCGAGATCATAGAAACGATATTTGACGAGGCGGAAACGCTTTTGGCGGCTCCCGCAAAGGAAAGAGGTGTCACACTTGGCTAAAACGGCATTGATCACCGGCGCGTCACAGGGACTGGGCGCCTGTATGGCAAAGCGGCTTGCAAAGGACGGCTTTTCGATCGCGGTCAACTGCTATCCTTCCGAGCAGGATATCGCCAATGCACAAAAGGTTGCGGCGGCCTGCCGGGAATTGGGGGCAGAAGCGGAGGTGTTCCCCGCCGATGTGTCCGATTTTGCCGCCTGTGAGGAGATGACCAAAAAGGTAAAGGAGCGGTTTTCCACCATTGATGTGCTGGTCAACAATGCCGGTATCACCAAGGACGGGCTTCTGGTTCGGATGAGCGAAGCGCAGTTTGACGCGGTGACGAACGTCAACTATAAGAGTGTATTCAATATGTGCCGCCATGTGGGCGCGGTGATGATGCGCCAGAAGCACGGCAGGATCATCAATATCAGCTCGGTGGCGGGACTGTACGGCAATCCGGGACAGTTCAACTATTCGGCAAGTAAGGCGGGTATCGTGGGAATGACCCTGACCGCCGCCAAGGAACTGGGACCGCGCGGCATCACCGTCAATGCGGTGGCGCCCGGCTTTATCCGCACGCCGATGACCGACGTGCTGTCGGAGCAGGTGCGGGAAAAATGTCTGGAGGCGATCCCGCTCCACCGGTTCGGCGAGCCGGAGGAGATCGCCGGTGCGGTGGCGTTTCTGGCGGGCGACGATGCGTCCTATATCAGCGGACAGGTGCTGGTGGTGGACGGCGCGATGTCGATGTGACCCGCAAAAGGAGGACTTACAATGAAGCGAGTGGTGATCACGGGAATGGGGGTCGTCTCGCCGGTCGGGAATGATCCCGAAACCATGTGGGAGAACCTGAAGGCGGGAAGGCACGGCATTTCCCCGATCGAGGCGTTTGACGTCTCTGACATTGATGTAAAGCTGGCGGCGCAGGTGCATGATTTTGAGCCGACCCGCTATATGGAGAAAAAGGAGCTGCGCCGCACCGATTTGTATAATCAGTACGCCATCTATGCGGCGATGCAGGCGCTGGAGGACGCGGGGAGCGATTTTTCGGATCTCGATCCCTATCGCATCGGCGTGATCGTCGGCAGCGGGATCGGCGGAATTCAAAGCTTTGAGCGTGAACACAGCAATTTTCTGGAAAAAGGGACGCGCCGGGTATCGGTTTTCTTCATACCGATGATGATCTCCAACATGGCGGCGGGAACGATTGCCATCCGAACCGGCTTTAAGGGTGTGAACTTTGCGCCGGTGACCGCCTGCGCCACCTCGGCGCACGCGGTGGGCGAGGCGTTCCACCGGATCCGCGACGGCTATCTGGACGCCTGCGTGGCAGGCGGCGCGGAGGCGGCGATCACCAAGCTTGCCCTGTCCGGCTTTAACAATATGACGGCACTTTCCCGTTCGGACGATCCCGACCGCGCGTCGATCCCCTTTGACGCGGAGCGAAGCGGCTTTGTCATGGGCGAGGGCGGCGGTATTCTGATTTTGGAGGAGCTGGAGCATGCTCTGGCGCGAGGCGCGCATATCTATGCCGAGGTGGCGGGCTACGGCGCCACCTGCGACGCCTACCATATCACCAGCCCCGATCCCGAGGGAACGGCGGGCGCCAAGGCGATGGAGATCGCCATCGAGGAAGCGGGGGTCGAAACGGTGGACTACATCAACGCCCACGGCACCTCCACTCCCGCCAACGATAAGTGCGAAACGGTCATCATCAAAAAGGTGCTGGGCGATCGGGCGGGGAAAACGCCGGTCAGCTCCACCAAGTCGATGACCGGGCACCTGCTCGGCGGCGCGGGCGCATTGGAAACGATCATCTGCGCCAAGGCGCTTGCAGACGGCGTGATCCCGCCGACGGCGGGCTATCGGGTGCCCGATGAAAGCTGCGATCTGGATTATGTGACCGAGGGCGCGCGGAAAGCCGATCTCAAAACGGTGCTGACCAATTCGCTCGGCTTTGGCGGACATAACGCCACCATCTGTCTCAAGAAGTATGGAGGGTAAGAACATGGACGATCTGAAAACAATCAAAGCGCTGATGGATAAAATGGTGGAGACCGGTCTGGGCGAGCTGGAATATGAGACCGAAAATCTCACCATCAAGCTGAAAGCCAAAAAATGCCCGCCGCCTCCCATGGGCGCGGCGCCGGCGGCAGCCGTGCCGGAGCCTGCGGCAATGGCGGAGCCGGCCTCGGCGGCAGAGGAAAAACCGGCGGCGGAAAAGGGTAGGCTTGTAACCGCGCCGCTGGTCGGTACCTATTATGCCGCTCCCGCACCGGAGCAGCCTCCGTTTGTCAAGGTGGGCGATACGGTGGAGGCAGGCGACGTGGTCTGCATCATCGAGTCGATGAAGCTGATGAACGAGGTTCAGTCCGAGTTTTCGGGTCGCGTGACCGAGATTTTGGCGGATAACGGACAGGGCGTGGAATTCGGCCAGCCGCTGATTCGGATCGAATAGGGGGCGGCTGCCGTGGCACTGTTAGACAAAGAGCAGATCAAGCAGATCATTCCGCACCGCGATCCGTTTTTGCTGATCGACGAGGTGCTGGAGCTGGAGCCGGGCGTGCGGGTCGTGGCGCAAAAGCATTTGAAAGAGGATGAGTTCTGGTTCAAGGGACATTTTCCCAATCATCCGGTGCAGCCCGGCGTGCTGACGCTGGAGATGCTGGCACAGGCGGGGGCGGTTTGCGCGCTCTGCCTGCCGGAGAATAAAGGGAAGATCGCCTTTTTTGCCGGTGTGGATAAGGCGCGGTTCCGCAAGCCGATCCTGCCGGGCGACACTGTCCGGCTTGAGGTGGAGATCATCAAGACGCGGGGAAGCGTCGGCGTCGGGAAGGCAACCGCACTGGTAGACGGCAAACGCGCGGTGACGGCGGAGATCTCCTTTGCGATCGGAGAGTAATTATGTTTGAAAAGGTTTTGATCGCCAATCGGGGCGAGATCGCGCTGCGGGTCATCCGTGCCTGCCGCGAGCTGGGGATCCATACGGTGGCGGTGTTCTCGGAGGCGGATCGCGAGGCGCTCCATGCACAGATCGCCGATGAAGCGGTCTGCATCGGGCCTGCCGCGTCGGGGGAAAGCTACCTCAATATCAAGTCCATTCTGGCGGCGTGTGAGCTGACCGGAGCCGATGCGGTGCACCCGGGATTCGGCTTTTTGTCCGAGAACGTCAGCTTCAACCGCACCTGCGGCCGCTGCGGCGTGACCTTTATCGGCCCGCCTCCCGAGGCGATGATGCTGATGGGGGATAAGGCGCAGGCAAAGCTGACCATGAAAAATGCCGGCGTGCCGGTCGTGCCCGGCTCGGACGGCGTGGTGACCTCATATGAGGAGGCGGCGAAAATCGCCGATGAGATCGGCTATCCGGTCATGGTAAAGGCGTCTGCCGGCGGCGGCGGACGGGGGATCCGGAAGGTGGATACCCCCGACCGGTTGAAAGAGGCCATGGCGGAGGCAAGGCAGGAAGCGCTTGCCAGCTTCGCGGACGACGCGGTTTATCTCGAAAAATTCATTGTCAATCCGCGCCATGTGGAAATTCAGCTTCTGGCGGACAACTACGGCAACGTGATCCATTTGGGGGAGCGGGACTGCTCTCTTCAGCGGCGGAACCAGAAAATGCTGGAGGAATCGCCCTCTCCCGCGCCGCAGATGACGCCCGCGCTGCGGGAAAAAATGGGCGCGGCGGCGGTGACGGCGGCAAAGGCATGCGGCTATCGGAACGCCGGTACGGTGGAGTTTTTGCTGGATCAAAACGGCAATTTCTATTTTATGGAGATGAACACCCGTATCCAGGTGGAACACCCGATCACCGAGCTTGTGACCGGGGTGGATCTGGTCAAGCAGCAGCTTCGGATCGCCGCCGGAGAAGGATTATCGCTCCGTCAGGAAGATATCCACTTGACAGGTCACGCAATAGAGTGTAGAATAAACGCAGAAAATCCCCGTCAGGGGTTCCGTCCCTCGCCGGGTCAGATCACGGCGCTTTATATGCCGGGCGGCCCCGGGGTGCGGATCGACAGCGCCGTCTATCAGGGCTATGTGATCCCGCCGTATTACGACAGTATGATCGCAAAGCTGATCGTCTATGCGCCGACCCGCGAGGAAGCGATCATGAAGATGAAATGGGCGCTTAGTGAGTTTTTGGTGGACGGTATTGATACCAATATTGATTTTCAGCTCGGACTGCTGCGGGATCCCCATTTTCTGGCGGCGGATTACGATATCGGCTTTTTGGGGCGCACCGAGATCGCGTATTGATTTTGTGAAGGGAGGGGATCACTCTGCTGGAAGATCTGTTTAAGGTCGTGAAAAACCGGGTCGACAGCGATTTGACGGCCGGCGGCAAAGGAAAGGTACAGATCCCGTCCAATCTTCTGTTCAAATGTCCGCGGTGCGGCAATGTGATGCTGATGGAGGATTTTGAGGGACTGCTGAAAGTCTGCTCCGAGTGCAGCTATCATTCCCGCCTGACCGCAAGAGAGCGGATCGAGATGACGGTGGACGCCGACAGCTTCAAGGAGCTGGACGCCGCGATCCGGACCGCCAATCCGATCGACTTTCCGGGTTATGATAAAAAGCTGGCAGGCGCCAAGCAAACGACCGGCATGAACGAGGCGGTGCTGACCGGTACTTGTACCATTCGCCGCAGGAAATGTGTGCTGGCGGTGATGGATTCCCATTTCATGATGGCTTCAATGGGGAGCGCCGTGGGGGAGAAGATCACCCGCGCGTTTGAGTATGCCACCGAACAGCGGCTCCCGGTGGTGCTGTTTGCCGCGTCGGGCGGCGCCCGTATGCAGGAGGGTATGCTCTCGCTGGCACAGATGGCCAAAACCTCCGGCGCAGTCGGCCGCCATTCCGACGCCGGACTGCTTTATATCACCGTGCTGACCGATCCGACCACCGGCGGCGTAACGGCGTCGTTTGCCTCGCTGGGCGATATTATCATCGCCGAGCCGAAGGTGCTGATCGGCTTTGCGGGCAGACGGGTGATCGAGGGTACGATCCGCCAGCGTCTGCCGGACGATTTCCAGTCGGCGGAGTTTTTGCTGGAGCATGGCTTTGTGGATATGATCGTTCCCCGCAATATCATGCGGCGCACCATCTCCAAGCTGCTGAAAATGCACCAGAAGGAGGCGGACGGCTCATGGGTAAAATGACTGCGTGGGAGCGGCTCCAGATCGTCCGTCATAAGGGTCGCCCGACCATACGGGATTATCTCCCTCTTTTGGCAAGCGAGTTTTATGAAATGCACGGCGACCGCCTGTTCGGGGACGACGGCGCGGTCATCGGCGGACTTGCCCGTATTCAGGGCGAGCCTGTCACCTTGATCGCACAGGTCAAGGGTCGGAATATCGACGAGAATAAGGAATCCAATTTTGCCATGCCTCACCCCGAGGGGTACCGCAAGGCGCTGCGGCTGGCAAAGCAGGCGGAGAAATTCGGCAGACCGGTGGTCTGTATGATCGATACGCCGGGCGCGTTCTGCGGCGTTGCGGCGGAGGAACGGGGTCAGGGCGAGGCGATCGCCCGCAACCTGATGGAGTTTATGTCCCTCCGCACGCCGGTGATCTCGATCGTGCTGGGCGAGGGCGGCTCGGGCGGCGCGCTGGCGCTGGGCGTCTGCGATGAGCTTGCGATGCTGGAAAACGCCGTCTATTCGGTCATTTCGCCGCGCGGCTGCGCCAGCATCCTCTGGAAGGACGCTTCCCGTGAGGAGGAAGCGGCGAACCTGCTTCGGATCACGGCGGAGGACCTGTTGGAGTTCGGGATCGCGGACCGGATCATCAAGGAGCCTGCCGGCGGCGCACATAACAATGTGCATCTGATGACCGAGCATATCAGCGAGTATCTGATCGACGCGATCACCCGCCTGCGGGGCGTGGAGCTCGATACATTGCTGGAGCGGCGGTACCGGAAATTCCGTAAGATCGGCGTGTTTACCGAAGAATAGGGTTATTTGAAGCGTATGCTTCTGATAATAAATGCGAAAGGTATGAACGAAAGGATTTAGGAGGACAAAATCATGGTATTTGAGAAAGTAAAGGAGATCCTGTGCGATCAGCTCGATCTCGAAGATGAGGAGAAGGTAACACTGGACGCTTCCATTATGGACGACCTCGGCGCGGACTCGCTGGACATCGTGGATCTGGTGATGTCGATCGAGGAGGAGTTCGGCGTGGAGATCCCGGACGATCAGGTGGAGAATGTGAAAACGGTCGGCGACATGGTGAAGTACATCGAAGCCAATAGCTGATTTGGTTCAAGCATGGGGCGGATTCTCCGGAATCTGCCCCATTTTTCTGTAAACGGAGGAAGCAGGATGCTGGTACAGGCGGAAAAACTGGGAAAGGTATATGGCGGCAAACCGCTCTTTTCGGGCGTGAATGTCACGGTGGAGCGGGGCGATAAGATCGGGCTGGTCGGCATAAACGGCGCCGGCAAAACCACGCTGCTTTCCCTGCTGGCGGATGAGCTGGTTCCCGATGAGGGGCGGGTGAACCGCCGGCGCGGGGTGCGCATCGGTTATCTGCATCAGACCGACGCCCTGACTGTTCACGGCACGCTGCTGGAGGAGTTGACAAGCGCCTTTGACGATCTCAAAACGATTGAGGCGCGTATCCGCCTTCTGGCGGAACAGATGGCAGTATCGCCCGATGACGCCGATTTGGCGGAGGAATACGCCTCCCTCTCCACCCGCTTTGAGCAGTCGGGCGGCTATGATATCGAGGTGCAGATCGCCCGCGTCCGGCAGGGAATGGGGTTCGCCCGTTTTCCGGACGATTTTCCGGCGACCGCGCTCAGCGGCGGGGAAAAGACTCGGCTTGCCATGGCGAAGCTGCTTTTGTCCTCGCCCGATCTGCTGGTTTTGGACGAGCCGACCAATCATCTCGATCTGCCGACCGTTTCCTGGCTGGAGGACTATCTGCGGGAGTGGACGGGCGCTATATTGCTTGTCTCCCACGACCGGTATTTTCTCGACCGCTGCGTGGGGCGTATCTGGGAGCTTTCGGAGGGCAGGCTGCACAGCTATAAGGGGAACTACACCAAGTACGCCGCCCAAAAGGAGCTCAATACCCTGACCGCCGAGCGGGCGTATCAAAAGCAGCAGAAGGAAATCGCGAAAATGGAGGATTATATCGCCCGCAATCTGGTGCGTGCCTCCACCACCAAAAGCGCGCAGAGCCGCCGCACCGCACTGGAAAAGATGGAGCGGGTCGAGCGTCCGCATGAAACGGTTTTGTCGCCAAGGCTTTCCTTTTCCTATTCGGTCGAGCCGGTCAAGGCGGTGCTGGAGGTGGAAGGTCTGCGGGTGCAGGCTGGGGAGAAACTGCTCTGCCCCGAGCTTTCGCTGTCGGTGACCCGCGGGGAGAAAATCGGCTTGATCGGCGGGAACGGCGCGGGGAAATCCACCTTTCTCAAACTGCTGCAGGGCTTGCTTCCCCGCACTGCCGGACGAGTGCGCTGGGGCAGTGGGGTCAAGGTCGGGTATTACGATCAGGAGGGCGCCAATCTTTCGCCTCACAATACGGTGCTGGAGGAATTTTGGAGCCGCCATAAAACGATGACCGAGTTTCAGGTGCGCTCGAAGCTCGGTGCAGTCTGCCTGAGCGGGGAGAGCATGGAAAAACGGGTCGCCGCTTTGTCGGGCGGGGAGCGGGCAAGGCTCTGCTTTGCCATTTTGATGGAGGAACAGCCGAACGTCCTGCTGATGGATGAGCCGACCAATCATCTCGATCTGCACACCAAGGAGATACTGGGGAGGGCGCTGACCGATTATACCGGCACTCTGCTGCTGGTCTCCCATGACCGGTATATCTTGAACCAGGTGGCGGAGAAGATCGGCGTGTTGGAACAGGGCGCGTTTCGGCTTTATGAGGGAAATTATGACGATTACTTTGCCGCCGTGACGGCTCAGCGGACAGAAAAATCTGCCGCACCGCCTCCGGCGCGGCAATCGCCGGAAAAAACCGGCGGCGGGAAGTCAAAGGAGCAAAAACGCGCCGAGGCAGATCGCCGGAACCGGCTCCACGCATTGGAGCAGGAGATCGACCGGTGGGAAGAAAAGCTCACCTCACTGCGGGCGGCATTGGAAAACCCCGAGGTGACGGGGGACTACCTCAAATTGCAGCAGATCACACAGGAGCTGGAGGAAGCGCAATCCGCCCACGATCGGGCATTGGAGGAATGGGCAGATCTAAGCGAATAAAAAGCCGTCGGAATCCCGGCGGCTTTTTATAGATGCTCCTCTTTTCGCTTCAATAGACAATGGATTAACTCAGTTATAACGGCAACCTCCTCGTCCGTCAAACCGTCTACCGACACAGAAGCCCGTTTTGTGATCCCCAGCAGGTAATCAGCGGAAACGCAAAAGAGTGTGGACAATTCCACCAAATACTGTGTGGATGGGACGGATATTCCCATTTCCCATGCGTTTACGCTGGAACGGGTAATACCCATTTTTTTTTGCAAGTTCTGCCTGCGTCAGCCCCTGTGCTTCCCGCAGCAGCTTGATCCTATCCGCCACCATCTCTTTCACCTCAAGAACATTATATGCCTGTCAACTTGATATATCATTATCATAATGATATTTATATTTGACATTTTGAAAAAAACTGTGGTATTATGAAAGCATATCAAAATGTCGGGGAGGAGATCGCATGGTTTGTCCAAAATGTGGAAGTGAAAATGTGCAGGTGAGCAGTGAGCAGGTTGGGGCTAAAACAAAAAGTCGGGGAATGGGGTGCCTCTGGACGATTGGCAGATGGACATTGATTATATGCACTCTTGGATTGTGGCTGCTGATCGGACGGCGGAAAGGAACTGGTAAGACTAAATTCAAACATCAGACTGTTGCTATCTGCCAAAACTGCGGATATAAATGGAATGTGTAATAGCACACATATCCATTGGAAACCGCAGGAGGGCAGGAACCGCGCTCCATGTGTTCCCAAAAGGCTTCCGTCTTTGTCAAGACCTCCCTTGTGAAAGGGAGGGGGACCGCGCTCGGCGCGGTGGAGGGATTCAAAAGCACTGGCTTTCTGTAAACCGCAAGTCTATAGCAGACGCAAAGCCTTAACTTGCTTTGTGAAAACAGTATTCTCACAGCAGACGCTTTCTCTTTGAGAAAACCAAAAACTCGGTAACGACCCACAAGAGGGGAAAGTCTTTTTCAGAAAAAGATTTTCCCCTCTTGGCTCCCTTTAGAAAAACGTTCGGTTGCTGGAATCTCGGTGGAAATAGGAAGCGTGCCTGTATGCGGCATAACCGCAAAATCGGAACAAAGCACCATGCAGCACAGAAAACCTAATGCCAGCGTTCTTTTGATGCCGTGCGATACAAAAAAGTGCCGTGCTTCGATGCCGCGCCCGATATAAGCACATACAAAAAGCCGCCGGAATCCCGGCGGCTTTTTGTATGGGTACTCGCTTATTCTACGGTCGTGACGTCGCTGCCGAACCACTTGGTGGAGATCTCGGCCAGCTTGCCGTCCGCCTTCATTTCCTTCAGCGTCTCCTGCACCTTGTCGCGGAG
>CANQKG010000002.1 GCA_947624425.1 uncultured Clostridia bacterium
AAAACAATCCCTGCCTGATCGGTGAGCCGGGCGTCGGCAAGACTGCGATCGCCGAAGGGCTGGCGCAGAAGATCGTGAGCGGCGAGGTGCCGGAAATCCTCAAGAACAAGCGAATCTTCTCGCTTGATTTGACCGCAATGCTGGCAGGAGCCAAATACCGCGGTGATTTTGAGGAGCGGATCAAGGGCGCCATTGACGAGGTGGTGAAGGCAAAGAATATCATCCTGTTTATCGACGAGATCCATACGATCGTCGGTGCGGGCGCGGCTGAGGGCGCGGTGGACGCCGCCAATATCTTAAAGCCGCAGCTTGCCAGAGGCGATCTTCAGGTCATCGGCGCCACCACCATCAACGAGTACCGCAAGTATATCGAAAAGGATTCCGCGCTGGAGCGCCGCTTTCAGCCGGTCACCGTCGATGAGCCGTCCGAGGAGGACGCTCTGAAAATTCTGGAAGGGCTGCGGGATAAATATGAGGCGCACCACAATGTTAGGATCACCGATGATGCGCTGAAAGCCGCCGTGCAGCTTTCGGTGCGGTATATTGCCGACCGGTACCTGCCCGACAAGGCGATCGACTTGATCGACGAAGCGGCGTCCAAAGTAAGGCTTCGTGCCTTTACGGCTCCGAATGATGTGAAAGAGCTGGAGGATCGCCTGCAGAAGCTGTCGGAGGAAAAGGCGGCAGCCATCAATACCCAGGATTTCGAGCGCGCCGCGCAGCTGCGGGATGAGGGAAAAGAGCTGCAGGAGCAGTTAGATCAGCAGAAACAGGAATGGCAGGAGCAAAAAGGACACTCCAACGGTGAGGTGACGGCACAGGAGATCGCCGAGATCGTAGCCGGCTGGACCGGTGTACCGGTGCAGCAGTTGACCGAGGGCGAAAGCGAGCGTTTGCTGCGGATGGAGGATATTCTCCACAGCCGTGTGGTAGGGCAGGAGGAAGCGGTCTCGGCGGTAGCTAAGGCAATCCGCCGCGGAAGGGTCGGTCTGAAAGACCCGCGCCGTCCGATTGGTTCCTTCTTGTTCCTCGGACCGACCGGAGTAGGGAAGACCGAGCTTTGCAAAGCCCTGGCAGAGGCATTGTTCGGCGATGAAAATGCGATGATCCGGCTCGATATGTCCGAGTATATGGAGAAGCACTCCGTTTCCCGTATGGTCGGTTCGCCTCCGGGGTATGTCGGCTATGACGAGGGCGGACAGTTGACCGAGAAGATTCGCAGAAAGCCTTATTCGGTCGTGCTGTTCGATGAGATCGAAAAGGCACATCCCGATGTGTTCAATATGCTGCTCCAGATTTTGGAGGACGGGATCTTGACCGATTCACAGGGTCGGCGGGTCGATTTCAGGAACGCGGTCATCATCATGACCTCCAATATCGGCGCACGGCTGATCACCGAGCAGAAAAGCCTCGGCTTCCAGACCGACAGTGAGGCAAATACCGATCTCGGCGAACAGCGGGACGATATTATGAAGGAACTGAAACAGCACTTCCGTCCGGAATTCCTCAACCGTGTGGATGATACCATTATTTTCCATAAGCTCACGCAGGACGAGATCGAAAAAATTGCTTTGAAGATGTTCGATTCCCTGAAAGAGCGTGTGGCAAAAATGGAGATCACATTGGATGTCTCGGACGAAGCGGTCACCGAAATTGCCAAAGAGGGCTTTGATCCCGTTTACGGTGCGCGTCCGCTCCGCCGTGCAATCACCACAAAGGTGGAGGATCTGCTTTCGGAGGAAATGCTGGCGGGCAATGTAAAAGCCGGCGATCGGGTAAAGCTGGTTTTTGAGGATCAAAAGTTTTCCTTCCAAACCGTTTAAATTAGGAAAGGAACGGGTGCAAACACCCGTTCCTTTCTATTTCTTTTTCATGGTTTCATGCGCCAGCGGATTTTTTTCTACCGCGCCTGCGACCTGCTTATTGGATACATGGGTGTAAATCTCGGTCGTGGCAAGGTTTTCATGCCCCAGCAGTTTTTGCAAGATGTGGATGTCCACATCGCCCTCCTGATAAAGCAGGGTGGCGGCGGTGTGCCGCAGCTTGTGCGGAGAAAAACCGAGCCCGGATAAGCCGGAAGCCTTGAGGTATTTTTCCAGCATCAGCTCCACGCCGCGAGTGGAGATGCGACCGCCGTTTTTGTTGAGAAACAGCGCTTTTTCACCCGGTTTGCGGTGGTATTTTTCGGGATCGGAGGACAAATCATTCTGATACGCTTCCAGGGCGTCCAAACAAGCGGAATTGAGATAGACTACCCGTTGTTTATTGCCTTTGCCGGTTATGGTGACCGTTTTCTGGCGAAAATCCCCTTGGTTAATTGAGACTAACTCCGAAACGCGCATGCCGCAGTTGAGAAAGAGGATAATGATGCAGTAATCACGCAGGCCGAATTTTCCTTCGATCACCGAAAGAAGCTGCCTGCATTGCTCGACGGAAAGATGCTTGGGCAATTTTTTCTCTCGGGACGGCAGGCTGAGTTTGTCGGCAGGATTATCGGTTATCATGTTCTCGTCTTTTAAGTAAGAAAAAAATCCGCGTAAAGCAGACGCCTTTCTGGCTCTGGCGTCCGATTTATTATCCCGGTCGTCCATCAGGAATTTCATATATCCATAGATATGACCTTTGAGGGTAATGGAGCGGATCTGATCCAATGTCACAACGGAAGCATCGATTTCGGAAAAGGGAGTATCGGAAGGAACCAGACCTTCGTAGATCAAATAAAACCGAAAGAAGCTGCGCAGATCCACATGATATTCCGAAACCGTTTTGGGCGACCGCCCTTTGACGGTTTCCAAATAGAGCAGGTACTCTCTCACCGGAGCCGGTACATCTGCATACTTCATTTTTCCTCCCCCTAACTTCGCAAAATTTGCATTTTGCGAAGTTGTGTATATTTTTCATGCGGAGCCATAATAGGCTTCCCCTCTATAGAAATTATAACATTTTTCCCCCGTGCCGTCAAATTCAGTCGATCGTGCGGGTGGCATATAGCGGTACGGCGCCTACGATCACCGTTTCCGCCAGCACAAATTCATTATGAAAGTCAACCGGTTGGCGGTAGCCCGGTAAAACGGCAAACGCATGCAAATTAATTTCCAGCGTGATACGGTGCAGCGTTTGGTTATATCCCGCGGAGGTCAGCGTACCGGTGACCGTTGAATCGGATTGTGTTACCGATGAAAGACGAAACTTCACCTTCGGTCCCCTCTCGGCAGTCCAAATACTTCCGATTAGCGTCCCGATCGGTATGCCATAACCGTTTTTGGCATATTCTTCCAATTCCTTGTTCATGCGGAGCATGATCTCATTTCGTATTTGATTGACAACAGCGGTGTTGACCTCCACACCTGCGATATTTCCGTTTTCCTTACGCTCTACCAATGAAATGGAGCCGATGCTCTCCCCTTGTTCTGCCAGCACCTGTGTTACGATTTGATGCTCCGTTTCGCTTAACAGCTGCTGTGCCTGGCTTTCCAGAATTGCGGTGACGGGCGGTATCGAGCGATAATAAAAATAGCAAAGCAAGCCGATCAGCAAAATAACCGGAAGCAAACACCTCCGGTATCGCCGCCGCTTTGCCCTACGATACCACACCAGCCTCAACACAAACACCCCGCATACAGCATTTTATGCGAGGTGTTTGTCGGTTATTATGACAGCTTACCGAGGATCCTTTTTGCCGATTGGATCGCGTCAAATTTTACCCGTTCTATATCCAGCGTGAGCCATTCGCCGTTTAGATAGAGTATTTTTCCGTCCACCATGGTGAGCAGAATATTGCTGCCGTCCATCGAATAGGCAAGCTGATTGGCGATCGGATGAGGTGACGCCATGTTCGGCGTGTCGAGGTCGATCATAATCAAATCGGCCTTCTTGCCGACGGCGATCTCGCCGGTATCCGTTCGCCCTTGGGAAGCCGCTCCTTCTGCGGTTGCCATGGCGATCACTTTCTCCGGCGGCATCAGCGTGGGATCCTTTCGCACTCCCTTTTGCAAAATAGACGCCAGCTTGATCTCCTCCCAGAGATTGTGCTGATTATTGCTCGCCGGACCGTCTGTCCCCAATGTTATGCGAAGCCCGGCGTCCAGCATTTCTGGAACCGGTGCAATACCGCTTCCCAGTTTCAGGTTGCTGACCGGGTTGTGGGCGACTGCCGCATCATGCTCTTTCAGGATCCGGATATCCTCCTCTTCCAGATAAACGCCGTGCGCCGCCGTGACAGGATTGGAAAACATACCGCAATATTCAAAAAACGCGGTCGGCGTCATGCCGTTGTGCCGACACTTACATTCCTCGTGCTCGGAAAGGGTTTCCGATAAATGGATATGCACTCTTGCGCCGTATTCCGCCGCCGTTTTGGCAATGGTGCGGATCGCTTCTTCGGTATTGGTATATTCTGCATGGGCGGAAAAGTCCACCCGAATGAGGTCGTTTCCGGCATGATGATAGGAAGTAAACAGATCGACAGCCTCTTGATAAGCCGGCAAGTCTGCCAGCTTTACAGCGGGATCGGGACATACGATCCCGCGGGAGATGTTCCCCCTCATTCCCACCGACAGCATCGCCTCGGCAGTCCGGTCGCAGAAATAGTACATATCGGTAAAGGAGGTAGTGCCGAAGCGGAGCATTTCCGCCATACTCAGCATACTGCCCGCATAGACGTCTTCCGGCGACAGCTGATCCTCAAACGGAAATACCTTTTCATTCAGCCAACGCTGAAGCGGCAAATTCTCCGCGTAACCCCGCAGCAGTGACATGGCAATATGAGTATGGGTGTTGATAAGACCGGGCATTAAAAGCCGGTTTTTGCCGTTTATGGTCTCCTCTCCCCTTTCGGGTATGATCGAGGAAGCGGAAACGGCGGCAATCCTATCCTCTCTGACCGCAACATATTGGTGCGGCAGTATTTTGCCGTTTTGCGCATAAACGGCGACATCCGAAAAAATCATATCATTCTCCTGTAATATTTTTTATTGTTTCGGCAAGGAAACAGGCAAAGTCGGCCTCGCTGCGTTTTCCCGCTTCGACGACCTCCTCATCCGAAAGCGGCGCATTCAGAATACCGGCCGCCATATTGGCCAAAAGCGAAATGCCCAATACGCGGATACCGCACTGAGCCGCCGCAATCGTTTCCGGCACGGTGGACATTCCCACCGCGTCTGCGCCTAAAGTGCGGAGCATACGAATTTCGGCCGCGGTTTCAAACTGTGGACCGGCCATAAAGGCATAGACGCCCTCCCGTAATGTGACTCCGGCTGCCGCCGCGCCCTTTCGGGCGGCTTTTTGCAAAAGCGGATCATATGGATGGGTCATGTCAAAAAAGCGGGAGCCGAATTCCGGCGGCAGTTGACCGCGTGCCGGAGAGTCATGAAAAAACTTAATATAATCGGTGAGCAGCATAAACTCGCCGACCCGAAAGGAAGAGCGTATCGCACCGGCGGCATTGGTAAGGATCAGGTTTTTTACCCCCAACAAGTGCAGAACACGAACGGCATAGGCAATCTCTTCCATGCTGTACCCTTCGTAATAGTGAAACCGTCCGGCAAGGCAGTATACCGGTTTTTCGTTTATTCTGCCGCCAAGCAGCGTGCCGCGATGGGAAGCAACGGTGGCAACCGGAAAATGCGGGATCTCGCAATAAGGCAGCTCGACAGCGCCTTGCAGGCGATCGGCAAATCCGCCCAGCCCCGAGCCAAGTACGATTGCGGTATCGGCGGCGGAAAGGCGAGAACCGATATAATCCGCCGTTTCACGGTAGTCTTCCATACGGTAATGCATATGCTTTGCTCCTCTGTCATAAAGAAAGCGGACAGCCAAATGCCGTCCGCTTTCTTTTTGGTTTATTCCTCTTCGGGCGTTTCGTCTGCCGGAGCGGCTTCTTGTGTTTCTTCTTCAACAAAATCCGCAAATTCATCCTTCAACTGATTGCCGCAGCTGGAGCAATAAACAGCTTCTTTGGAATTTTTGGCATGGCAGCAAGGGCAGCTCACCTGATTTTTCATGTCACAGAGCTTCTCATCCACTTCGGACTGCGCATGTAATTGCTCGGCGATCTCCTCCTCCAAAGAGGAAATGAGCTCTTCGTTTTCAAAGGAATTCTTGTGAAGCTGATAAGTAGCGCGACCCAACTGCTCATAAAGGGAGCGAATCTTTCTGCCGATCTGCAGTTCCTGCAGCTTCAGCTTGGAGAGGTTGACCAGCTCAGTGGTTTTTTTGCCGGCAACATCGGCAACATCTTTCGCTTTGTCCTTTGCTTTATTGAAGAAAGTATCAAAATCAGACATTTGGGAACACTCCTTTTGTTCTTTTTTTCTCATTATAACATATCTTCGGAAAATAGCAAGTGTTATTCCAAAAATTCCTGAAGCAATGACTGCGCCGGCAGCATACTTTCCGGCAGTGCGGCAAATTGTTTCAGCATCCGGATCAGTTCATGGCGTTTTTGGTCATATTTCGAGGATTCCGGCAGCTCCGACAAAATCGGGTTCAGCCGGTTAAGATACAAGGCGGGTTCATAGGCGTGAACCGTTGCGATTCGGCAGTCCGCCTGCGGCATCAGCGGCAGAATATACTCCTTTTCGGCGCGGCAGACATTCTCCCACATCTCAAATGTGCGTTCGGCCGTTGCAAAACGGTGCCGGTGGTCCCGTATCATTCGGCGGATCAGCCGCAGATCCTCCGAGGATAAAACAGTGTTCCCTTTTTCATCTTCAAAGTCAGCGGATGCCGAGACATAGATGCGGAAAAAACGGCTGCGGTGTTGCGGCGTCAGCATACGCGGATGGAGCGCATGAATTCCTTCTAAAACCAGCACATCTCCGGCGTGCAGCGTCACTTTGCGCTGACGGTCCCGACGCTTGCCGACGCTGAAATCAAAGACGGGAAGATAGGTGCTTCCCTGCCGAAACAGGTCGTCATAGCACTTGTAAAGAGCCGGAAAGCAAATCGTATCGATCGATTCATGATCCCTTGTCCCGTCCGGCAGCAGCGGCAGCTTGTCGCTGTCAAGAAAAAAATTGTCAAGAGAAATACAAAGCGAACCGATGCCGCAGGCGGTAAGCTCACGGCAAAGCAGATCGGCGGCAGTTGTTTTTCCGGAGGCGGAGGGTCCCGCAATCAAAAGAATTTTATACTGCCGGTTACCGCCGGAAATAAGGCGGGCAGCTTGTTCGACCTGGTTTTTAAAAGCGGCTTCAGAGGCTTGGATCAAGGAGTTTGGGTCGGTACGGATCTCGCGGTTGATATCATCGATCCGGTACCGTGTGGGGTTATGACAGGTAGGTTTCATAAAAAGACATGATCTCCCCTTTCCTGTTCAGGATTTCATCAAAACGGCGGCGATATTCATCGGGATATTTGAAATTGAAGATCCGTTCGATCTTTCCGCCCGGTTCTACCAACTTGGTGACGGCGGATGCGCCTGCGGCAAGGATCGAGTGCGTTTCATCCATGATAAACACATTGTAAAGCCCCTCATAACCCGGCTTTGCGTACCCGACATTTTCGAGACTTTCCAGTGTATTCTTTTGCCGGTACATATAGTAAGGGCGGTAGCCGTTTGCCAGCAGTCTTTCCCGGGAGAGGGTCAGCATTTTCGCCGTCTCCCCTTCCCCGCTTGAAAACTGCTGCCGATTTTCCTGATAAAGGGTGGAGGAGCGTTTGAGGGTCAGGGTATGCACCGTAATGTTTTCGGGCGAGAGAGACAGCGCTGTATCCAGCGTTTTGGAAAAGCCCTCCGGCGTATCTCCCGGCAGCCCGGCGATCAGATCCATATTGATACAGGAAAATCCGACCGATCTTGCCAACATGTAAGCATCCAGTACATCTTGGGCGGTATGCCGTCGTCCTATGGTACGAAGAACCGAATCGGAAAAAGTCTGAGGGTTAATGCTGATCCGTTCGATTCCGGCGTCGCGGATCGCGCAAAGTTTCGCTTCGGTGATGGTATCCGGTCTGCCTGCTTCCACCGTATATTCGCGCAGATGAGAAAGATCAAAGGAGGACGCGATCACTTCAAAAAGGTGTTGAAGCTGCTTGGCCGACAGTGTGGTCGGCGTACCGCCGCCGATATAAACGGTCTCCAGCCGCAGAGAAAGCTTTTTTGTAAGCTTTCCGATCTCGGACAATTCACGGCAAAGCAGGTGAAGATAGGCCGGGATATCCTGCGCCAGCCGCTCCACCGACTGAGAAACAAAAGAACAGTAGCTGCACCGGCTCGGACAAAAGGGAATCGCAACATATAGGCTGAAAGAATTGGTGTGGGATGATTCGATTACCCGAATTTCGTGATCTGCCGTCATCATGGAAAGCTCCGCCTTTTCCGGCGAAACAAGATAATCCTTTTGCAGCAGCCGGATGATCTGCGGATCGGTTTTGCCCTCATTCCGATACCGGTGGATGAGTTTCACCGGGCGAATGCCGGTGAGGATCCCCCATTTCGGACGGATACCGGACGCATTTTGCAAGAGCGGAAAGAGCAGCAGACAAAATTGCCGGTCGATCTCTTTGCGCGGCAGATCTCTCGCCGAACGGGTGATATGCGCCGCCGTTGTTACGGTGTGACTGACCATCACGACAAGAAAATGCAATCCCGATAAAACGGGTTTCAGCCGCAGATATAATACGATATCGTCTTCGATCCTGCCCTGATATTCATAGAGAAACCGCATTTTCCGATATGGGTAAAAGGAGCGGCAAAGGGCTTCGATCTCGTATTTTTGCGGATAACCGTCAAATACCAATGTCATATCATCACCGCATCAAATTCATATAAGGATTGTTGATCCGTTCAAAGGCCAGGGTCGTCTCCGGTCCGTGTCCGCAGTAAGCGGTACCATCATAAGGCAGACCTGCCAAACGAGACAGGGAGGCCACAATAATCCGGTCGTCGCCGCCGTAACAGTCGGTTCTGCCGCAGGAAAGATAGAAAAGCGTGTCGCCGCAAAACAGTGTTTCCTCCCTGCCCTCTTTGCAAAGATAACAGACCGAACCTTTGCTGTGTCCCGGGGTGTGGAGAACCTCAAAAGAAAGTGCGCCGACCGCAACGGTATCGCCGTCAATCAGCAGGCGATCCGGAGCGTCCACCGGCGGAATCGCTCCGGTGAAAAGGAGCGCCAGGTTTTTACGGTTGTCTGACAGCAGCTCGGCGTCCAGCTGATGGATCATCAGCTCTGCGCCGGTTTGCCGCCGTATTTCATTGACTGCGGCAATATGATCGTAATGTCCGTGGGTCAATAAGATCGTTTTGATCGTCATCGAATGTGCCGCCGCAGTACGCAGAATACGCTCGGGTTCTGCGCCCGGATCAATGACGGCGGTTTGTCCGTTTGCGTCGGAGACGAGATAGCAGTTTGTCTCAAGAGCGCCGACGGGTAAAGTGATACAGGTCATGTTTTCTCCATTCTGCCGCCGAAAGTCATCTGCGGCTTTGTTTTAAGTCATCGGTATCCAGCATGACGGTAACGGGACCGTCGTTGACCAGCGTCAGTTTCATATCTGCGCCGAATATGCCGGTTTCCACTGTGAGAGGGTAATTGCGCAGCGTGTTGAGAAAAGCCCGGTAAAGCGGTTCGGCCTCCTGCGACCCTGCCGCATCGGAAAAATCGGGACGGTTGCCGCGCCTGCAGTTTGCCGCAAGCGTAAAATTGGAAACCGCCAAAATGGATCCGTCCACCTCCTGCAGAGAAAGATTCATTTTATCCTCTGCGCCGGTAAAAATCCGCAGCTTCGCCGCTTTGTTTGCCAAAAGCGCGGCGTCGGCTTCGGTATCTCCTTTCAGGATGCCCAGCAGGATCAAATATCCTTTCCCGATTTGAGATATCACCTTTCCGTCTACGGTAACGGAAGCCTGTGATACCCGCTGTATCAATGCGCGCATATCCGTTCACCTCAAGCTAGTTCATTTTCCGCTCGACCGAGATCACGCCGCTGACCTTGGAGAGCCGCTGCTGGATATGAGAAAGCTGATCCACGCCGCCGACGCTTAGGGTAGTGACAATGCTGGCGTTCCCGTTTTTCAACTCACGGGCATTGAGCTCGTGTACCGGTATCCGAAATTCCGCCAGAACCATGCTGATATCCATGACCAGCCCGTTACGGTCGTGCGCCACAATATCCAGCGTAGAGCGGAAAGAAGTGTCGGTTCCGGATACGCCTGCCCATCTGACCGGGATCAGCCGGTCTGCCTGTTCCGGTTCGTTTTGCACCGCCAGAATATTGATACAGTCTTTTTTATGAACCGAAACGCCGTGTCCTCTGGTGATGAACCCGATGATATCATCGCCCGGAAGCGGATTGCAGCACTGTGAGAAACGGACAAGGCAATTATCGATTCCCTCAACGATGACGCCGTTTTGACTTTTGGCGGAACGCTGAAGTTGATTTTGCATCAGTCTCTGACCGTATTCGCCGTTTTTCTGGCGCCGTTGATAGTCATCACGGATCCGAGGCATAATGCGGGATAAAACAATACCGCCGTAGCCGATCGCCGCATAAAAATCGTCCGGCGTATCGCAATGCTGACGATGGGCAAGCTCGGTGACAAATACCTGAAATTCTTCCTCGGAAAGGCGTATCATATTGCGGCGCAGCTCGTTATCCAGCTCCGCTTTTCCCTCTTTTACATTCTCTTCCCGCCGCTCCCGTTTGAACCAGCTTCTGATTTTATTTCGCGCTTCACTGGTCTTTACCATTTTAAGCCATTCCCGGTTTGGCCCGTGACGCTCCTGCTTTGAGGTGACGATATCGACGATCTCGCCGGTTTTCAGCACATAGTCAAGCGGAACGATCCTGCCGTTGACCTTTGCGCTTGTCATACGGTTGCCGACTGCGCTGTGGATCGAATAGGCAAAATCAATCACATTCGAGCCGACCGGCAGGCACTTGACGTCGCCCTTCGGGGTAAACACATATACCGATTCGCCCGCCAGATCGTTTTTGATGGTACTGACCAGATCGGACGGGTCGGCGCTTTCGGTCTGCGATTCCAGAATTTGCCGCACCCATGCAAGCCGTTCGTCCAGCTTGCCGCTTTTCTGCACGCCGGCTTTGTATTTCCAGTGTGCGGCGATCCCGTACTCGGCGGTATAGTGCATATCCCATGTGCGGATCTGCACCTCAAACGGAACGCCTGCCTGCCCGATCACCGTGGTGTGCAGAGACTGATACATATTCGGTTTGGGCATCGAGATATAATCCTTGAACCGATTGGGGATCGGTGTGTAAAGGTCATGAATGATACCGAGACTGTTATAGCATTCGATGACCGAATTGACAATGATTCTCACCGCATAGATATCATATACCTCGTCAAACTGCTTGCCTGCCACATAAACCTTTCGGTAGATACTGTAGGTGCTTTTCACCCGTCCGTAAACATGAGGCTCCAAGTCATTTTCAAGCAGACGGCGGCTGATTTCTTCCTTGATGGCGCCGATAAAGGCGGAGCGTTCCTCCTGCTTCATGGCAAGGTGATTTTCGATCTCCCGATAGGCGACCGGATCCAGATATTGCAGCGCCAGATCCTCCAGCTCTTCCTTTACTGCGCGGATACCGAGGCGGTGGGCCAGCGGCGCATAGATCTCCATGGTCTCCAGAGACTTTTCGCGCTGCTTATCCGGCTTCCAGCCGTCCGCCGTCCGCATATTGTGCAGGCGGTCGGCGAGCTTTATGATGATGACGCGGATATCCTCCGACATGGCAAGCAGCATCTTGCGGATATTCTCGGTCTGCTGCTCCTCCTTGGTGGAAAGCGGCACCTTTCCGAGCTTGGTGACCCCCTCGACCAGAAGCGCCACATCCTTGCCGAACCGCCTTCTGATGCTGTCGGAGGTGATCTCGGTATCCTCCACCACATCATGAAGTAAAGCGGCACAAAGGCTGTCGGTGTCCATACCGAGGTCGATTAAAATGCAGGCAACGGCGATCGGGTGGGAGATATAAGGCTCCCCCGAAAGCCGCTTCTGCCCCTGATGCGCGCGGTTTGCCAAATCGTATGCGTCGTTTATCTTATCATAATCGTAGTTTTTGTCGGATTCCGTGATCCGCTCCATCAGCTTTTCGATCGTATATACCGTTGTGTCTTTCAAAAGGACGCCTCCCCTCTTGTTTCTGCCAAAAGCATTTGATAGGTTGCGGTCTCGCGCAGTGCCATCTTGGGCGGAGCCTGTGACAGCCGCAGCGGACGCATCAAAGCGGAACCGGAAATCACGCCCGCTTCGTAAAGAATATCCAGTGACAGGCAGACCGTATCATACCGCAGCCGATCGGAGAGCATAAAATAAAGCAGATCGGCGTCGACCGGCAGAGAGGTTTTTTTCAAAACGGAATAAACCAAATTGATCTGTTCCCGACCGGGCAGGACGTCTTCGCATTGTTCCGGCGTCAACATGTGGTACCGTGCGGCTTCGTACCGTTCCAGTCCCCGCAGATATCGCTTTTGCGAAAAACGGGCAGGGCGGATATCCTCCGCCTGTATCGTGACCGACATGACGCCGCGGAAAGTGTGAAGCTTTGCCGTAACCGCCAAATCCACCACAGCGCCGACGCGGTAAGGGAACCGGTCGGTCGGCGTACCGAACAAAAGCAGTTCAAAGTCGCTTTTTTGTCCGCTGCAAAGAAGCTTGGTATGTTTTCCTTCCGACAAAGGCAAAATCCGGCGGACGGTGATATTTTCAAAGCAGAAAACCGGCGGCTGATTGCCGGCGCCAAACGGCCGCAGCACCTCCAGAGAGGATACTGCTTCGACTGTCAGCTCCTCCGGCTCCAGCTTGGCGTCGCACGCCAAAACAGAACGAGGGAGAAAAGGCAATGATGCGGCATAGGCTTCGACGGCCTCCATAAACCGTGGAAGGTTTTCTTTTTTCAGGGAAGCGCCTGCGGCAAGCTTATGACCGCCGTAGCGGATCAGAAGATCCTTGGTGAACCCCAGCATATGAAAGAGCGAAAACTCACCCAGACTGCGCCCTGAACCGGTCAGAATGCCGTTTTCTTCCGAAAAAAGGAAACAGGGTTTCCCGTATTGCTCCACCATTTTGGCGCTGACAATCCCGATGACGCCGTGGTGCCAGTTCTCGCCCGAAAATACCAGTACGCGCCGCTGTAAAAGCGCGGGATCCTCTTGAATTTGCTGTGTAAGGCGGCCAAGTATCTCCTGTTCCGCCGCCTTTCGTCGGTCGTTGCAGGCCTGTAATTCTTCCGCCAGCTTTTCCGCTTCCTCCTGTGATGAGGACGTCAAAAGGCGCAGTGCAAGCCGCGGATCTGCCATTCTGCCTGCCGCATTGATGCGGGGAGCCAGACGAAACGCCACTTCTTCCTCGGTAATGCCGTTTCCCGGGGTCATGCCCGCAATCTGCATCAACGCCCGAATGCCTGGACGCTCGGTGGCAGCAAGCTGTTTTAACCCTCGTTTTACAATCGTTCTGTTTGCCGACGTCATCGGCATCACATCGGCTATTGTGCCGATCGTTGCCAAATCGGCATATCGTTTCAACGCAGTCTCAGTATCTCCCAGCAGTGCGGCGGCAAGCTGAAGCGATACGCCGACCCCCGCAAAATCAGAATACTCCGCTCCGCTTCCCTTGCAGTGCGGATCCATAACGGCAAGCGCCTGCGGCAGCGTTTGACCGGGTTGGTGATGATCGGTGATGATCAGGTCTATGGATAGTTCACGCAGCAGCTGTGCTTCTTTCACGGCAGAAATACCGTTATCCACCGTGATGATAAGCTTTGTCCCGCTTTCCGCCAAACGGCGAAGCGCGGCTTGGTTCATGCCATAGCCCTCGCCGAGCCGATTGGGCAAATATGCCGAGACCCGCCCGCCGAGTGAAAGAATACAGTCGCAAAGCAAAGCGGTGGAAGTCACGCCGTCACAGTCATAGTCTCCATATACCGTGATTTTTTCACCGCGTTCTATCGCACTTTGGATCCGTGCAACGACCTTTTCCATACCCTGCCATTCCATCGGATCCTGCAAGGGCGTGTCGATCAGATACCGTCCGGCCAAAAATGGCGCAAAGTAGCCACGGTTTACCATGACCGTTGCCGCAAGCTCACTGATCCGGTACTCTGCGGCAAGGATCTTTGCTTTTTCGATATCGGTATCCGGGATCTTCCAAAGTCGACACGGCATTCGGTATCACCACCTTGCTTTACTATCATACTATAAATTCCGACAAAAGGCAAGGCGCTGACCGTATGATTTCAGTCAGCGCCCGCTTAGAAAGCCATATCACATCAGTCCACGGAAAATGCGGTGAATGCGCGGTAAGCCATATAAATATCGATTTTCGATGTGACTTCAAAGGGGGCGTGCATCGACAAAACGGGAACGCCCAAATCGATCACATCTACATTCAGATCGGCAATATACGCCGCGACCGTGCCGCCGCCGCCTTGATCGACCTTCCCAAGCTCACCGGTCTGCCAGATCACATGATGGCGATCCAGTATGCTGCGGATCGCACCGGCATATTCGGCGGAAGCGTCCGAAGTGCCGGATTTGCCCCATGCGCCGGTGTATTTGGTAATCACCACGCCATAGTTCAGATAGGAAGCATTCTGCCGCTCGGACACATCGGCAAAGGTGGGATCAAACGCGGCGTTGACATCAGCGGACAGGCAAGTGGTATGGGACAGTACCGTTCTGCCCGCAACGCCGTAGGGCGCCGCCAGATCGGAAATAAAGTAACGCAGGAATGCCGACTGCATACCGGTATTGCCGTGACTGCCGGTTTCCTCCTTGTCAGCCAGTACCGTGACCAGCGTTTGCTTCGGGCTTTCACAGTCAAGAGTAGCGCGAAGCGCCGTGTAGGCACAGACCCGGTCGTCCTGCCCGTAAGCGCCTACCATGCTGCGGTCAAAGCCGATGTCCCGCGCCGAAAAGGCGGGAACCGCCTCCAGCTCCGCAGAGAGGAAATCCGCCTCGGTGACGCCGTATTTCTCCGAGAGGATCTTCATGATATTCAGCTTGACCTTTTTGCTCACCTCATCATCGCAAAATGGACGAGAACCGATCAGAATGTTCAGTTCTTCGCCCTTGATTCCCTCCTCCAGCGTGCGCTTCATCTGGTCGTCTGCAAGATGCGGCAGCAAATCGGTGATGCAGAATGCCGGATCGTTCGGGTCTTCCCCGACGGTGATGGTGATCTTACTGCCGTCCTTTTTCGCCACCACGCCGTGCAGCGCAAGGGGAATGGTGGTCCACTGATACTTTTTGATCCCGCCGTAGTAATGGGTCTTAAACAGAGCCAGTTCGCTGTCCTCATAGAGCGGACGCGGCTTGAGGTCCAGTCTGGGCGAATCGATATGCGCGGCAGAAAGCCGCACGCCTTCTTCGATCGGCTGACTTCCCACAATCGCGAGGATCAGCGCCTTTTCGCGGTTGACGGCATAGACCTTGGCGCCGGGCTGATATTTGACGCCTGCTTCAAACGGAACAAACCCTTTTTCCTCTGCCAAAGCCACGGCAACCTTCACCGCTTCCCGTTCGGTTTTGGAAGCGTCCAGAAACCGCTTGTAGTCCTCCGCAAAGGCGTCTGCCTTTGCAAGCTCCGCTTCGTCCATGGTCAAAGCGCCGTTTTTGTTTTGCATCAAAAGCTCTTCCGCCAGCTTTTGACCTTCTGTCAGTTCCTTTTTCATTTTGTTACTCCTTTCCAAAATCCATCTTTCTATACATTTCCAAATTGGCAAGCACCTTGTTGAGATATGCCTGTGTGACCGGTGACTGTGCTTCAGGCAAAGTGGTTTCTTTTGGCAGCTCCACATCGGAAAGCCAGTCCGACACGGCGCCCTGTCCCGCGTGATATGCCATGATCGCGTTGTTTACATTTCCGCCGAACTCCTTGAGCAAAAGCGCAAGCAGGCAGGTTCCGTACCGTATGTTCTGTTTCGGATCGTACATATCGTCGTAACTGACCGAACGATCCCCAATTTGCCTTTGCGTCCACAAAAACGCTTCGTTCATCAGCTGCATCAGTCCCCGCGCTCCCACTTCCGAAGTTGCGTTCGGGTCAAAGTTGCTTTCGGTGCGGATGATCGCATACACCAAAGCCGGCTCCACGCGGAATTCCGCCGCATAGGTCATAACATATTCCTGATATTCCAGCGGATATATAAGCCGGTGAAAGGTGGAGATCACGGCAAAGCATCCGCCGAAGGCGATGGAAAGGGACAGAAGCAAGACTACCAGCCATGCCGCGCAGGGATGTAAACGGCGCTTCACTCTTCCTTCTCCTCTCCTGTCATAGCAAACAACCGGTCGGTCAGCATTTGTATTTTGTCCAGTATCGCCTGCTTTGAGCCGTTGTTGAGCAGGATATAATCGCTGTGTTCGGTATAAAAGCGGTCATCCTGCTGTGCGCTCATACGGGCAGCCGCCTGTCGCGGCGTGACGCCGTCCCGCAGCAGGATCCGGTTGAGCCGGACATCGGCAGGCGCCAGTACGGAAACTATAACGTCGCACAGCACATCGCAGCCGCTTTCAAAGAGGGTCGGCGCATCGAGAAGGATCAAAGGCGCGTCAGACTTCCTGATTTTGGAAACAATCTCGTCAAAAATGGCGGGATAACAAACGCCGTTCATTTTTTCAAGTGCTTCGGGGTCGGAGAAAGCCTGCTCTGCCAAAGCACCGCGGTCAAGCGTTCCGTCCGAACGCAGAATACCCGAAAAAAGCTCCGAAAGTCTACCCAGGCAGCCGGACGGATGCTCCGGTTTGACCACCTCTCTGGCGACTTGATCCGCATTGATAAGATACGCGCCCCGTTTGGACATGGCGTCGGAAACAAGCGTTTTGCCGGCGCCGGTAGGCCCTGTCAGCCCGACCACAAGAGGCGTGTACCGGGTGACGGTTTGAAACGCACAGGCGCGCAGCAGACGGTTATAGACGGCAAGCCCTACCCCTTTACGGGTCGGTGCGCGAACAAACACCTTTCTCGCGCCTTCTTCGTCCAACCGGCGCAGCCGTTCAAAAAGCTGATGTGCCTGATCTGCGGATTCGCGTTTTTTTCCGTAGGTAAGGCAAGGGATCGGCGTCAGCTCTGTTTCGCCGTCAAAGACCAGCGCATAGCTGTCTTTTTCGGCATTCTCTTTAAGATAACGGCGAAATGCCTCCAAAGGCGCTTGGATCAGCAAAAGCTCCGCCTTGGGTGCGTAATGCCGGTACTTCATGCCGGGAGAGGCCGCCTGCTCCCCTTCCTTTAAGCCGCGTTCCACAGCCGGATTGACCGTGACCTTGATACCGGCTTTTTGAAATTGCTCTGCCGTGATCTTGCCCGGCCGCAATATCTCTACGCTGTCCTCACCGACGGCTATCACGGTGGACTCCACTCCAACCTCACATTCACCGCCGTCGATCAAAAGGGAAATTTTGCCGTTTAGATCCTCCCAGACCCGTTTGGCATTGGTCGGGCTGGGTGCGCCGGAAAGATTGGCGGAGGGCGCCGCCAGCGGCACTCCTGCCGCACGGATCACCGCCTGCGCTACCGGATGCGCCGGAAAGCGAATGCCAACCGTATCCAGTCCGGCGGACACCTCGATGGGAACATGGTCGCTGCGCGGCAGCACCATGGTGAGCGGCCCGGGCCAAAAAAGCTCTGCCAGCCGGTAAACAAGCGGCGGAACATCTTTCGTCAACTGCGGTATCTGATCCAGTGAGGCAATATGCACGATCAGCGGGTTGTCCTGCGGTCTGCCCTTCACGCGAAAAATACCGGCGACCGCCTCCCCGTCCAGCGCGTTTGCCGCCAGACCGTAGACCGTTTCGGTCGGGATCGCGACCGGCTCACCGCGTCGCAGCAGCTCTCCTGCCCGGCGCAGGCACTCCGGCGTCGGTTTGCTCCATACGGTATTCATTTTGCATCATCTGCCTGTGCCGTTAATTTTGCAGCCTGATCCGCCATCATCAGCGCTTCGATCACCTCGGAAAGATCGCCGTTTAGAATCTGCTCCAGCCGGTAGAGGGTCAGCCCGATCCGGTGATCGGTCATTCTGCCCTGCGGAAAATTATAGGTGCGGATCCGCTCGGAACGGTCGCCCGTACCGATCTGCCCTTTTCTTTCCGCCGCGATTTGATTATTATATTCCTGCATTTTTGCTTCATATAAGCGGGAACGCAGGATCCGCATCGCTTTGTCTTTGTTTTTATACTGACTCCGTTCGTCCTGACACTCCACCACCGTACCGGTCGGAAGATGGGTAATCCGAATTGCCGATTCTGTTTTATTGATATGCTGTCCGCCTGCTCCCGATGCACGGAAGGTGTCGATTTGCAGATCGGCGGGATTTACTTCGATCTCCACTTCCTCCGCTTCGGGCAAAACCGCTACCGTTACGGTGGAGGTGTGGATCCGCCCGGCGGTCTCGGTCTCCGGAACGCGCTGCACCCGGTGAACGCCGCTTTCATACTTGAGCTTGGAATAGGCGCCGTCCCCTTCGATCAGGAAGCTGACCTCTTTGAAGCCGCCCAATTCCGTCTCATTACCGCTTAGCAGCTCCGTTTTCCAATGTTGGGATTCGGCATACATACTGTACATCCGAAAGAGGGAATGTGCAAACAAAGCCGCCTCTTCCCCGCCTGCGCCGCTGCGAATTTCAACAATGACATTTTTTTCATCATTCGGGTCGCGGGGCAGCAGCAGAATTTTGATCTGCTCGGTCAGCTTTTCCTTTTGGACGCGGTTTGTCTCGATCTCCTCCAGCAGCATCTCCCGCAGTTCCTCATCGCTGCCGGTTTCACCCAGCATCGACTGTGCTTCCGTTATATTCTCGTCAGCCTTGCAATATGCCCCATACGCCTCCATAAGCGGCGTCATGGATTTATATTCCTTCATCAGCTCTTTGTATTTTTCCGGGTCGCCGATCACTGCGGGGTCGGTCAATGCTTCCCCGATCTCCCGATAATGTTCCTCGGCAGGTTTTAGTTTTTCAAACATTATCCTTCTCCCGCTTCATTCCGTTCTACCGAACGGATATTCTTTTCCGCCTTGACCCGCGGCACCATCACCTCATGCCCGCAGCCTAAACAACGCATCCGAAAGTCCATACCGGAACGCAGGATCAAAAAACGGTTTTCGCCGCAGGGGTGGTTCTTTTTCATCGTTATGACGTCTCCGACACGGATATCCAAGGTAATTTCAACTCCTAATACCGTTCTTTGACTATCATACCACAAAAAGGGATGAAAAGGCAATCCTTTTTCGCCGTCCGCATATCTCCGCGCGTCTTTGCATATAGATAGTCAGGCAGAAAAGAAAACCCGAAAGACTTCCAAGAATAGGAGAGGTATCATCATGTATCCAGCAGAAGGACTGCGTATCCGAACAGAGGAAAATCAAAATGCCTGCAGCAGTCAAAAATCACTGTTAGTTGCAAAGGAGAGGCAGACGATACTGGAAGCGCCTGCCGTGATGTGTGATAACGCCCATAATCTGTTTGTCGATCTCGGCTGTATGCGCGGTATGATCCCCCGCTGCGAGGGCGCGATCGGGATTGCCGAGGGTACGGTGCGGGATATTGCGATATTGTCCCGCGTGGGACGGCCTGTTTGTTTTTTGGTAGAAAATATCACGACCGATGCGGAAAACCGTCCGCTTGCCATTCTTTCCCGCCGCGCGGCGCAGGAAAAGTGCCGCGACGCCTACTTAAAGCGTTTGATCCCCGGTGATATTGTTCCGGTCAAGATCACCCATTTTGAAAATTACGGCTGCTTTGTGGACATCGGCTGCGGTATTGCCGCACTGATGCCGATCGACAGCATTTCGGTTTCCCGAATTGCGCACCCCTCCGATCGATTTATCCTGGGGCAGGAAATACCGGCCGTTGTCCGTCAAATCGATCCGGCAGGACGGATCACCCTCTCCCACAAAGAACTGCTTGGCAGTTGGGAGGAAAATGCCGAGCTTTTCAAAGCGGGTGAAACGGTATCCGGTATCGTGCGCTCAATCGAGCAGTACGGTATCTTTATTGAACTGACGCCGAATCTGGCGGGGCTTGCCGAATGCCGCCCGAATGTGTCAATCGGGCAGCAGGCGTCGGTATACATCAAAAGCCTGATCCCCGACCGGATGAAGGTGAAGCTGAATATCGTGGATACCTTCCCTGCCCCGTCGAAGCCGGCGAAGCTGCGATATTTTATCACCGCGGGTCATTTGGACGAGTGGCGGTATTCGCCGGACTGCAGCGATAAGCTGATCGAAACAAGATTTGGATAAATAGGAGGGAGTACAACCGTACTCCCTCCTATTTATCAGTCCCGCAAAGCGGATTTCATCTTTTTCACATAGTCATAAATGTGCTGCGGCGCGTCCTTTTTATACTGCTCTACCATGCGCACCATGGCGCTGCCGACGATCACGCCGTCTGCGTATTCTGCCATTTGTCTTGCCTGCTCCGGTGTGCTGATGCCAAAGCCGATCGCCGCAGGCAGATCGGTGACGCTGCGTATCTCGGAGAGCATACCCGACAGGTCGGTGACGATCTTATCCCGCACGCCCGTCACCCCGAGGGAGGACACCACATAGATAAAGCCCTCGGCTTGGGAAGCGATCAGCCTGATCCGCTCGCGGGAGGTGGGCGCGACCAGCGACACGGTGTCTACCCCATAGCGGGAAGCGACACAGCGCACCTCCTCTTTTTCCTCGAGCGGCATATCCGGAATGATGATGCCGGATATCCCCACCTCCGCACAGCGGGCAAAAAAGCGTTCATAGCCATAGGAAAATACCACATTTAAGTAGGTCATAAACACCATCGGGCAGGAGATACTGTCCCGCACCTCCTCAACCAGACGAAACACGCTGTCGGTCGTGGTGCCGCTTTGGAGCGAGCGGAGATCGGCGCCCTGTATCACGGGGCCTTCCGCGATCGGATCGGAAAAAGGAATCCCGACCTCGATCAAATCGGCGCCGCCTTCCGCGAGTGCCAGCAGGCAGGCTTTTGAAGTTTCATAATCGGGATCACCGGCGGTCAAAAAGCCGATGAACGCCTTCCCGTGATCAAATGCTGCTTTGATGTTACTCATAGATATTCACCCCGCGATATCTGGCGATTGCCGCCACATCCTTATCCCCTCTGCCGGAGAGGCAGACGATGATACTCTCGTTTGGATCCATAGTGGGCGCCAGCTTCCGCACATAGGCGACTGCGTGAGCGCTTTCGATAGCACAGATGATCCCTTCTGTTTTGGCAAGATATTCAAACGCCGAGACTGCCTCCTCATCGGTGATCGAAACATACTCCGCTCTGCCGCTGTCCCGCAGGTAAGCGTGCTCCGGTCCAACGCCGGGATAATCCAGCCCGGCGGAGATCGAGTAAACCGGTGCGATTTGACCGTATTCATCCTGACAGAAATAGGATTTCATACCATGGAAGACGCCGACCGTACCCTTTGCCATGGTCGCGGCGTGCTGATCGGTGTCGATCCCCTTTCCGGCGGCTTCACAGCCGATCAGGCGGACGGAGGGATCGCCGATGAAATTGCGGAACATACCCATGGAGTTGCTGCCGCCGCCGACACAGGCTACCACAGCGGCAGGAAGCTTGCCTGTCGCCGCTAAAATCTGTTCCTTGGCTTCCTTGCTGATTATACTTTGGAAATCGCCGACCATCATTGGGAAAGGATGCGGTCCCATCACCGAGCCGATCACATAGTGGGTATCGTCCACACGGCTGACCCAATCCCGCATCGTTTCGTTAATGGCGTCTTTTAGGGTCATGGTGCCGCTTGTGACGGCGTGTACCTTTGCGCCGAGCAATTCCATGCGATAGACATTCAGCGCCTGACGGTCGGTATCCTCTTTCCCCATATAGATTTCACAGGAAAGCCCCAGCAATGCCGCGGCGGTCGCGGTTGCTACACCATGCTGACCGGCGCCAGTTTCGGCAATCACACGGGTCTTCCCCATCTTTTTCGCCATCAGCACCTGTCCCAGCACATTGTTGATCTTGTGAGAGCCGGTATGGTTGAGATCCTCCCGCTTCAGATAGATCTGTGCGCCGCCAAACTGTTTTGACATCTTCTCGGCGTAGTAGAGCAGCGACGGTCTGCCGGCGTAGTTCTTGAGCAGGTCGTCCAATTCTTTGCAAAATGCCTCGTCCGCCATGAATTTGCGGTAGTTTTCCTCCAGCTTGATGATCTCGTTCATCAGTGTTTCGGGGATATACTGTCCCCCGAATGCACCGAATCTCCCTCTACTTTCCATTGCGAATCCTCCTGACGATTTCCTGTATTTTGGCGGGGTCCTTGATCCCGTTTGTTTCCGCTCCGCTGCTGATGTCGATCACATCGGGCGAAAGCCGAAGCGCCTCATCCAGATTGGAAAGCCCGATCCCGCCTGCCAAAAAGTAGCTCCGTTTGATTCCTTTGAGGAATGCCCAGTTAAAGGTTTTCCCGGTGCCGCCGATGCCGCAGTCAAACAGCAGATGATCGGCAGGACAGCGTTCCGCCCTTTTCACATCCGCGGCGGAAGAAACCGAAAACGCCTGTATCACCGGCAAGTGGGTTTTCTTCTGCAAACTGCGTATCAGCTCCGGCCGCTCTTTCCCGTGAAGCTGTATCACCGATGCGATCCCGCTTTCCACGGCAGAGAGGATCGTATCCTCCGTTTCATCCACAAATACCGCGACCGGCAGTATTTCGGGACGAAGCGATTGCCGCAGAGAGAGCGCCAGTTCCGGCGTGATCGTCCTGCGGCGACCGGAAGCCAGAATAAAACCGACATAATCGGGCAGACAGCGGTTGACCGCTTTGACATCTTCCTGCCGCATCAGCCCGCAGATTTTCACTTTACTCATGGCAAAGGCTCCGCAGTTCGGCGAGCGCCGCGCTTTTATCCGCTGATCGCATCAGCGTTTCGCCGACCAGCACGCCGTTTACCCCTGCATCGTACAGCCGCTTGACGTCTTCTGCATTCCGAATACCGCTTTCCGATACGAACAATATCTCCGGCGGAACAAGCCGACGCAGCCGCTCGCTGTTATGCACATCGACCGTAAAGGTACGCAGATCACGGTTATTGACGCCGATGATCTTAGCGTTTGCCTTCAGCGCGGTATGCAGCTCCGTCTCATCGTGCGCCTCCACCAGCGCGGATAACCCGAGGCTTTCCGCGATCGCCAGATATTCCGCCAGTTCCTCTTCGGACAGCAGCGCACAGATCAGCAGTACGGCAGAGGCGCCGATCCGCTTTGCCTCATAGATCTGGTAGGGGTCGATGATAAAATCTTTCCGCAGCACGGGAAGATCAACCGTTTGCGTGACCTCGGTCAGATACCGGTCGTCCCCTAAGAAAAACTCCGGCTCGGTCAATACCGAAATGGCGCGAGCGCCTGCTGCCTGATACTCCCGCGCGATTTGAAGATAGGGAAAATCGGGAGCGATCAATCCTTTGGAGGGAGACGCCTTTTTGATCTCGCAGATAAAGGAGATTCCCGATTTCTCCAAAGCCGCCTGAAAGGGCAGTCCTTCTTTTGGCATCTGCTCGGCTTCGGCGCGCAATGCCGTAAAGGGCAGTGCCTTTTTTGCGTTTTCGACCCGTATCCGCGTTTTTGCGGCAATATCGTCCAAAATCACAACTCGGCACCGCTTGACAGTTTGACAAATGCTTCCAGCTGACGCATCGCCTTGCCGCTGTCGATGGTCTCGGCGGCAATTTGCAGTCCCTTCTCCCAGTCAAGCTCCGGCTTTGCGATGCAAAGCGCCGCCGCGCTGTTCAAAAGCACCGCGTCACGCTTCGGACCAGCTTCACCTCTCAGTATGGCACGTGCGATCTCGGCGTTTTCCGCCGGTGTTCCGCCCACCAGATCGGAAGGCTTGCAGCGGGTCAACCCGAATTGCTCCGGTGTGATGGTGTAGCTTTCGGTTTTGCCGTCTCGAATTTGGCAGATCACGGTCTCACTGCTGAGTGAAATTTCGTCCAGACCGTCCTTACCGTGAACCACCATGCCGCTTTTGACGCCAAGGTTGTTGAGTACCTCGGCAAGCGGCAGGACGAGAGCTTCGTCATAGACGCCCAAAAGCTCCATATTCGCGCCGGCAGGATTGGCAAGCGGACCGAGAATATTGAACACCGTGGGGATCCCAAGCTGCTTTCTCACCGGCATAACATACTTCATGGCAATGTGGTAATTCTGCGCGAATAAGAAGCACATACCGATCTGCTTTAGTATCTCACTGCTTTTTTCGGGCGGTATGGTGATGTCCACGCCGAGCGCTTCCAGACAGTCTGCCGTGCCGCATTTGCTGGTGGCGGCGCGATTCCCGTGCTTTGCCACGGGAACGCCGGCTGCCGATACCACAAGCGCCGTTACGGTGGAAATATTAAAGCTGTTCGAGCGGTCGCCGCCCGTTCCCACGATTTCCAGTACATCGTTGTCATGGAGCAGGCGAATGCAGTGCTTCCGCATTCCTGCCGCGCAGGCGGTGATCTCCTCCGGTGTTTCTCCCTTGATATGCAGTGCAGTGAGAAAAGCGCTCATCTGAATATCGCTCGCCTTTCCCTGCATGATCTGATCCATCACCGACTCCGCCAGTTCATAGGACAGATTTTCTCCTGCTGCCAGTTTCTTGATTGCCTCTTGAATCATTTTGATTCCCTCCCTAAAAAATTTTCCAGTATTTGTTTGCCCTGCGGCGTTAAGATAGACTCCGGATGAAATTGCAGACCGTACACTTTTTTCTCCCGATCCGCAACCGCCATGATCTCACCGTCCGCAGTTTCCGCCGTGACCGCAAGGGACGGCGGAAGCGTTTCCCGCATTGCCGCCAGAGAATGGTACCTTGCAACGGGGATTTCCTCCGGCAAGCCGTGAAAAAGCGGCAGCGTGGTATCGATTTTAGCCGGCGTCTGCTTTCCGTGCATCAGCTTTTTCGCGTAGGAAACCGTTCCGCCATACGCATGGCAGATCGCCTGATGCCCCAAACAGATTCCCAGTATCGGGATCTTCCCCGCGAACGCCTTTACCGTATCGACACATATGCCCGCCTGTTCCGGCCGTCCGGGACCGGGCGACAGCACAATGGCTGAGGGCGAAAGCCTATCGATCTCTTTAGTGGTGCAGGCGTCGTTTCGCACAACGCGGATATCGGGCGCGATCTCGCCAATCATCTGATACAGATTGTAGGAAAAGCTGTCGTAGTTATCAATCAACAATATCATCGGTCATTTCCTCCGCCATCTTGATTGCCTGGATCACCGCTTTAGCCTTATTGACGCATTCCTGAAATTCGGTTTCCGGTACGGAATCCGCCACGATCCCTGCGCCGGAACGGACAAAAACCTTTCCGTTTTTCTGAAACGCGATCCGAATGGCAATACAGGTGTCCAGATTTCCGGTAAAATCAAGATACCCGATCGCGCCGCCATAGATGCCGCGCTTATTGTTTTCTAGCTCGTTGATGATCTCGCAGGCGCGTATCTTCGGCGCGCCGGAAAGGGTGCCTGCCGGCAAAATGGCGTCTACCGCGTCTAAGGCGGAAAGGTCAGCACGCAAATTGCCCTCCACCGTGGAGCCGATGTGCATCACATGGGAATACCGCTCGATCTCCATGTATTTTGTCACCTTTACGCTGCCGAATTCACTGATCTTGCCGATGTCGTTCCTCCCGAGATCCACCAGCATATTATGCTCTGCGCGTTCTTTTTCGTCTGCCAGAAGCTCGGCTTCAAGCCTTTGATCCTCGGTAGGTGTTTTGCCGCGCGGTCTTGTTCCCGCCAACGGGAAGGTGGACAGCTTACCATCCTTTAGTTTCACCAGTGTTTCGGGCGAGGCGCCGGCGATCTCAATATCATCGCTGGAAAAATAGAACATATAAGGCGACGGATTGGTCGTCCGCAGTACGCGGTAGGCATTGATCAGGCTTCCCTCCACCTCCGCCTCCAGACGGTTGCTGAGTACCACCTGAAAAATATCGCCCTCGTAAATATACCGCTTTGCCCTTTCCACCATGCTGCAAAACTGCTCTTTTTCAAACAGCGGTTTGAATTCGGAGGTGCGCTTTAATGGGCGGATAGGCTCCGGCTCGCCTGTTTTCAGAAGCTCCGCCATTTTATGAAGCTCCGCCACGGCGGCAGGATAGGTGGTATCCAATGCGTCGGTTTTGGCGTGCGCGATCAGAATAAGCTTCTGCTTAAAGTTATCAAAGGCGATCACCTTGTCAAACAGCATCAGATCCGCATCGCGGAAATGCTCCTGATCCTCGGCGTCCAAATTCAAAACCGGCTCGCTGTATTTGATATAATCATAGGAAAAATAGCCGACCAGCCCGCCGGTAAAGGGAGGCGCCTGCGGGAGCTTGGGACTTTTATATTCGTCCAGCAGACGGCGGATACACTGCTGCGGCGGCTTTTCGGATCGGCTCACACCGCCTTCGTTTTTCAAAGTGACTACCCCGTTTGTGCAGGTGATTTCCGCCTTCGGGTCATATCCCAAAAAGGTGTATCTCCCCCAGTTTTCGGAATTCTCCATGCTCTCAAGCAGATAGCAGTGCCTGCTCACTTTTTTTAGCTTTTGCAGAACCTCGATCGGCGTAAAAAGATCGGAAAGCATTTCCATGCAGACCGGCACGGAACGGTATTCGCTCCGATATGCCTGCGCTTCATCATAACTCGGAAAAATCATCATAAGCCCTCCAAATAAAAACACCCGTCCCTGACAAAAGATTGTCAAGGACGGGTTATACCCGCGGTGCCACCCTGTTTTGAAGCTCATGCTTCACACTTTGCGGAATACTATCATATTCCCGGCAACTAACGCAAGCCATCGCGTTGCAGAATACTCGGCCATAAGCCTTTGACTGCACCCTCCGCGGTCCATTTAACAGGAGACTGATCTGCCGGACTCTCAGCGCCGCCGACTCTCTGTAAGGGTCAACCTGTTTTTATCTCCGCATCAACGGTTTTCGATATCTTCTATATTATACGCCCGCTCGGCTTTGTTTGTCAAGTAAAAAATGAAAACCCGACGCACAATGATGCACTGCTCCAAATTGTACGGACAGCACAAAAGCCCCCTGT
>CANQKG010000003.1 GCA_947624425.1 uncultured Clostridia bacterium
CTGGGCGCGCTTCGGCAAGAGCGCCCTTTGACAAGGGAGGTTTTGACAACAGCATTTTGCTTTTGCGGTTAAAATAACAAGGAAGGCTTTTTTCAGCCTTCCTTTGCTCATATTTTCGGTAAAACTCATTTGATCGCCAGTGCCTCCCTTGTCAAAGGGAGGGGGACCGCGAAGCGGTGGTGGGATTCAAAAGCACCGCATTTGGGATCGGGTGAATAAGCTCGCTATTACCACCCACTGCAAGTGCGTACCTAAATATTCTCATACTTCTTGACGCGGAGGCGGTTGATGGCGCGCGCCATTTTGACCTGTGCCGCGTGATAGTCCTGTATGCTCCGCTTCTGGAGGATCGCCTCTTTTGCCTGCTCCGCCGCACGGCGCGCCCGATTTTCGTCGATCTCCTCGGGGCGCTCTACCGTATCCACCAGCAGCAGAACCTGATTATTCTCCACCTTGACGATGCCGCCCGACACCGCCGCCACCGACTCGCTGCCGTCCGGCATGGTGACCTTCAGCACGCCCGGCACGATCGCGGCGATCATATTGCTGTGCATCGCCTGAATGCCGTACCGCCCCTGCGAGATCGGGATCACAAGCGAAACGCACTCACCCTCGTAAAAAATCCGCTCGGCGGCAAGCACCGACAGCTTAAAGGTGTTCATCACAGCTCACCCGCTTCGAGCTTCTTTGCCTTGGCGATCACATCGTCCAGCGTGCCGACATTGTAAAACGCCGCCTCGGGGTAGCCGTCCATCTCGCCGTCGGCGATTGCCTTGAAGCCCCGCAGCGTTTCTTTCAGCGGCACATAAATTCCCTTCAGACCGGTGAACTTCTCCGCCACATGAACCGGCTGAGCGAAAAACCGCTGCATTCTTCTGGCGCGGCTCACCACCAGCTTATCCTCGTCGCTCAGCTCGTCGATCCCCAGTATCGCGATGATGTCCTGCAGCTCGCTGTACTTTTGCAGCGTTTCCTGCACCCGTCTGGCGATATTGTAATGCTCCTCGCCGATCACGCTTGCCTCCAGAATACGGGAGGTGGACTCCAGCGGGTCGACCGCCGGATAGATGCCCTGCTCCGCGATCCGGCGAGAGAGCACCGTGGTGGCGTCCAAATGGGAAAAGGTGGTTGCCGGAGCAGGGTCGGTCAGATCGTCGGCAGGGACATAGACCGCCTGCACCGAAGTGACCGAGCCGCTTTTGGTGGAGGTGATCCGCTCCTGCAATGCGCCCATCTCCTCCGCCAGCGTGGGCTGATACCCCACCGCCGACGGCATTCGTCCGAGCAGAGTGGAAACCTCACTCCCCGCCTGCACGAACCGGAAGATGTTGTCGATAAAAAGCAATACGTCCTTATTTTCCCGATCCCGGAAATACTCCGCCATGGTCAGCCCCGAAAGCGCCACCCGCATACGGACGCCGGGCGACTCGTTCATCTGCCCGAACACCAGTGCGGTTTTATCCATGACGCCGCTTTCCCGCATCTCTTTCCAGAGGTCGTTCCCCTCGCGGGAGCGCTCCCCCACGCCGGTAAAGATGGAGTAGCCGCCATGCTCCATGGCCACATTGTGGATCAGCTCCTGAATCAGCACCGTTTTGCCGACCCCCGCGCCGCCGAACAGCCCGATCTTGCCGCCCTTCGGGTAAGGCTCCAGCAGGTCGATCACCTTGATGCCGGTTTCCAGTATCTCCACCGACGGGCTTTGCTCGTCAAAAACCGGCGCACTGCGGTGGATGCTCCACCGCTCGGTGCGGTCGTCGATCGGCGCGCCGCCGTCGATCGGTTCACCCAGCACGTTGAACATTCTGCCGAGCGTAGGCGCGCCGACCGGCACCGTGATATGCTCGCCTGCCGAAACGACCTCCATGCCGCGGGAAAGCCCTTCGCTCCCCGAAAGCATGATGCACCGCACCACGCCCTCGCCGATATGCTGCGCGACCTCCATGACCCGCTTCTCTCCACCGACCAAGACGGTGAGCGCTTCCCTGATCTTCGGGATCCTGCCGCCGGCAAACGCCGCATCTACGACCGAGCCGGACACCTGTACGATCTCTCCTTTGGTCACACCGACACACCTCTTTTCGCCTTTTTCCGCTTCATGCTCCGCGCACCGGACGAGATCTCGGTGATCTCACGGGTGATCGCGCTCTGGCGGATATGATGATACTGCACCGAGAGCTTGCCGAGCAGCTCCTGTGCGTTCCGATTGGCGGAATCCATGGCATTCATTCTGGCACTCTGCTCACTGCAAAAGCTGCTGACCAGCGCGCTGTAAATAAAGCCGGTCACATAGCTCGGCACGATCTGATCCAGCACCTCGCCGATCGACGGGTCAAACTCAAAGGGGGTGGTGACCGCCTGCTCCCGACTGTCCGGCACGATAAACTGCGCCCGATGAAAGGGCAGCAGTCTGGTGGAGCAGACCTTCTGCTCGATTGCGCCCTCCATGTCTGTGTAGATCACAAACAGCTTGGATATCTCACCCCGATCAAACAGATCCACCAAAAGCCCCGCAATCTCCCGCGCGCGGTGAACGGTCGGATTCTGCGCGGTGTAAAGAAAGCTTTTTTCGATCGGGATATGATGCGCCGTGAAGTAATGCCGCCCGTATTCCCCGACCACGAACAGCTTGGGGTCGTCATGCTCCCCCATCAGCCGAACCGCTTCCTTGATGACATTCTGATTATACGCGCCCGCCAGTCCCTTATCCGCCGTGACGACCAGATACCCGTAGGAGCCGGGCAGGTCATGCTCGCCGGTCACCGGATAGAAATACCGGCTTTCCACTGCCTCCGAGATGCGGAAGATCCGCTTGATCTCCCCCTGCAGGGCAGTGAAATAGGGTCGTGACTGATCCAGCTCCCGCTTTGCCTTTTGCAGCTTGGTGGAGGCGATCAGGTACATGGCGTTTGTGATCTTACGGGTGTCCTTGACGCTCGCGATGCGGCTTTTGATTTCTTTCGTCGTTGCCATACGCTCACCGCTGCTCCAGATAGTCCCGCGCGGCCGCCGCGATCTCGCTTTGATCCTCGTCCGAAAGGGTGCCGGTCGCCTCGATCCGTTCGATCAAATCGAAGTGCTGTTCGCTGAATAAGGTGAGCAGCTCTCGCATCACCCGCTTCACCTCATCGGTGGGAATCTCCTGCAGCAGATGATGGAGCACGATCACTAAAATCAGCACCTGCTCCGGCATCGAATAGGGGTGGTTCCGCTCCTGCTTGAGCACCTCCATCAGCCCCTGCCCGTAGACAAGCTGGCGGCGTGTGGTCTCGTCCAGATCGCTTGCGAACTGGGTGAACACCTCCATTTCGCGGTACTGCGCCAGATCAAGCCGGATCGCGCCTGCCGCCTTCTTCATCGCCTTAGTCTGGGCGTCGCCGCCCACGCGGGAGACCGAAAGCCCCACGTTCACCGCCGGACGCTGTCCCGAAAAGAACAAATCGCTCTCGAGAAAAATCTGCCCGTCGGTGATCGAAATGATGTTGGTCGGAATATACGCCGAAACATCACCCGACTGCGTTTCCACAATCGGGAGCGCGGTCATGCTGCCGCCGCCCCGTTCGTCACTCAAATGCGCCGAGCGCTCCAGCAGTCTGGAATGAAGATAGAACACGTCGCCCGGATAGGCTTCCCGTCCCGGTGAGCGTTCCAGCAAAAGGCTCAAAGAGCGATAGGCGATCGCGTGCTTCGACAGATCGTCATAAACGATCAGCACGTCCTGTCCCCGCTCCATGAAATATTCGCCCAGCGCACAGCCCGCATAGGGCGCGATATACTGCAGCGGCGCCGAATCGCTTGCCGAAGCGTTCACCACCACGGTATACTCCATGGCGCCGTTTTGAGAAAGCGTCTGCACCAGCTGTGCCACCGAGCTTGCCTTCTGCCCGATCGCCACATAGACGCAAACGACGTCTTTTCCCTTTTGGTTGAGGATGGTATCCACGGCAATCGCCGTTTTGCCGGTCTGCCGGTCGCCGATAATCAGCTCCCGCTGCCCCCGCCCGATCGGGAACATCGAATCGATTGCGAGAATGCCGGTCTGAAGCGGCGTATCGACCGGCTGGCGGTCGATGATGCCGGGCGCCGGATGCTCAATCGGGCGGTACTCGTCCGAAAGGATCTCCCCTTTTCCGTCGATCGGGCTGCCCAGCGCGTCCACCACACGGCCGAGAAAGCCTTCCCCCACCGCGATACCGGCGGTTCTGCCGGTGCGCAGGACAAGGCTTCCCTCGCTGATCTCCTCATCGTCCCCGAACAGGATACAGCCGATCTCATCGGGACGCAGATCCTGCGCCATCCCCCGAATGCCGGAGGAAAACAGCAAAATCTCGCCATACTCCACATTCTCCAGCCCCGATACGGTGGCGATCCCGTCCCCGACGGTCAGCACTCTGCCCTCCTCATGGGCAAGCGCTTTGGGCGTCCAGTCGGCAATGGCGTCCCGCAAAAGCGGAATGATGTCCGCTCCCTTGGCTTTCACGCCCTGCAGCGCCGCCTTTAACTGCCGCAGCTTTCCCTCTGCCGTCCAGTCGTAGATCTCAGACCCTACCTGCAGCTTAAAGCTGCCCTCCGGCAGTTCGGCATTCTTCCAGATCAGAGTGATCTCCTCACCGTACCGCTCGGAAAGGTAGCCGATAAATTTCAGCTCCTGCGCCTTGCTCGGAGGGGTGTTGGAATATAAAACCGCCGTTTTACTCATTCACGCTTCCCCTTTTCGCCGCGTCGAGAAACTGATCGAACGCTTCGGAGGTGGTGGACTGCGCCACCAGCTTTTCCGCCGCGCTCTCCACCATGCCGGTGATCTCGTTCTGCGCCTCATGGAGCATCTTATTCCGCTCATGCTCGATATCCCGCCGCGCGTCGCTTAATACCTTCTGCGCTTCGGCTTCGGCACGCTCCATCCGGGCGGCGGTCGCCGCCTCGATCTCGGCGCGCGCCTTCTTCCGCTCCGCCGTGATCTCGTCCTCGGCGGCGTCGAGCTTTTGCCGGTACTCCTCTTTGAGCCGCTCCGATTCGCTTACCTTCTTTTTCGCTTCCTCGTCCATCTGACGATACTGCTCCGTCCGCTTCTCCATAAACGCCTTGACCGGCTTATAGAGCAGGAAGTACAAAATCGCAAACAGGACGACAAAATTGAGCAGGTGCAGTAAAATCTGCTGCCAGTCTATATTCAGCGGCATTCTATCTCACCCGCCTTTCTTACAGCACAAAGATAATCAAGATCGCCACGACCAGCGCATAGATGATGGCAGTCTCCACAAACACCAAGCCCAGCATCAGGGTGGTGCGTATCTTTCCTTCCGCCTCGGGCTGACGGGAAATGCCGTCCACCGATTTTGCGATCGCCATGCCCATGCCGATGGCGCCTGCCGCCGCCGCCAGTCCGACCACGATTGCCGCCGCGATCGCCTTTGCGCCCAGCGAATCGTCCGTCGCACTCTCCTCCTCGGCTACAGTCACCACCGCCGTCTCATCGGCGCTCCCGGTTTCCGCCTTGCTGTCCGAAGCCGCTAAGATCGGGATCGTAACGGCCAGCATCACGATCACCAGCATCAGGGCGGCAAAAATACCTTTCAAATTCTTTTTCATGACAAAATCCTCCCAAACTTTAGTGTTTATGCACCGGCTCGGAAACCTCGCCGTAGAATAACGATGTGAGCATGGTCAGCACATACGCCTGAATCAGCGCATGAAGCAGGGTGAACAGCACGCCGACCAAGATCGGCAGACCGTAGCTCAAATAAACGGAATAGTAGACAAGCTCTGTGACCAGTGCGCCGCTGAGCAGTGCGCCGAACATACGAAAGCTCATGGAAATGGGGAGCGAAAACTCCTTGAGGGTGCGTCCTACGCCTCGCAGCTTGTTCGACAAAATGCCGCCTGACAAAATCACCAGATAGGAAAGGCAGCCCAGCATGATCGCGCCGTTGATGTCGGAAAGGGGCGCGGGCAGCGAGATGGTGATACCGTCGGTCGTCACCGCCTCCAGCCCGAACAGCTCGAAAAGCGTTCCCACAAAGATGTAGGAGCCGGCGGTGAAAACATACGCGCCGAGAAACCGGTTGCGGTGCGGGCTGTTGGTTTTGGCAAGGTTATCGAAAAAGCCGACCGCCGTTTCCAGCAGCAGCTGGAATTTGCCCGGCACCATTTTGAACCGAGGAATCACAAGGATCCGCACGATCAGCGAGAAGATCAGAAAAATGCCGGTGACCGTCATGGCGGAGATCAACCCGGGGTTGACCGGCAGCCCGAACAGACTCACCCGATTTTGTCCGTGGAGCACCGCGTCCTTCATCACCTCGCGGATCGTCTCGCTTTTGTCGGCAGTCCCGCTGATCAGCGTTCCGACAAACAGAGCGACCGCAAGAACCGCGAAGATCACGATGGCAGCGGTTCGTTTCTTTTTATTCATAACAGCCTCCCGTCCCAAGGCAAACAAAAAGGCACATACGAAAGTATGTGCCGGAGCATCGCAGGGAATCGCATACTCTCAAATCTGTACCGCGATCAGACCGGCGAAGCGCCGGCCGCCGTAGATTGCCTTATTCGATCCTTATTATTATACTATTCCGCGCCGGAAAATGCAAACGATTTTCCGACAAAATTTCTCCTTTCCCGCGCCGAATATTTGGGAAAGATAAACGGGTACGGCACTAACCGCGGTAGTCGGCTGCCATTTTGTAAAATCCCTCGGCGGTCGTTTCAAACACGATCCCGTTTGAGCGCAGCAGCGAAGTGTCCATCGCAAGGCTTGTCCCTGTTTCCTCGTCGGGCAGGATCAGCCGTTTTGCCCGCTCCGACAGACCGAGCGCCTCCATGCACGCCAGCGCGGTTTGATAGAGGTCAAAATCATTTTCGCTCCCGAAATTGTAGACGCCGCCCGGCAGTGCGAGCGCTTTTTCCATCTGCTGAGCCACCGAGCGAAGGTAGGTGATCCCCCGAAAAACACGGGTCGAGAACCGGCGCGGCGTATCCTTTGCCGCCGCAGAAAAAAGCTGGAGCGGGAAGCCGAAATTGGAATGACCGCGATAGACCGGCAGATCGTACATCCATGTAAGCCGGAGCGACACCGCATCGGGACACGCCGCCGCGACCCTCTGCTCCCCCTCGAGCTTATGCCGCCCGTAGGTGTTGACCGGCGAAAGCGGCTCGTCCTCCCGGTGTGCGCGCACCTCCGGCGCACCGTTATAGACCTGATCCGAGCTGCAGCAGATCAGCTTGCAGCCAAACCGCGCCGAAAGCTCCGCCATGATCTCGGGCAGGCGGACGTTGGCAAGAAAGGACGCGGCAGGATCCCGTTCGGCCTCCCCCATGTCCGAGATCGCCGCCGTGTGGATCACCGCATCGGGCCGTATCTCCTCAAACCGGCGTACCAATGCGTCATACCGCGCGCCCGAAAGCTCGCCGCGCAGCATCTCCGAGCCGATCGGAAAAACGCTGTGTCCGCTCGTCTGCAGCTGGCTATACACTCTGGCGCCCACAAATCCACGCGCACCGGTCAATAGGATCTTCATGCCGTTTCCTCCCGATGAGATGTTTTCCTTATTATACCTGCTCCGGCGGCATTTTGCAAGACAGGCGGCCTCAAAAGAGACCGCCTGAACATGTCGAAAAAGCAAACAGTAACGGATTGCTGCCGGCGCCCACAGGACACACGCTCCATTTTGTATGAGCGTTACCTCGAGCAAAAGCAAAACCGAAAAACCGCAAAAGGAAGAAGCGGTTTGGAATCCCACCACCGCTTCGCGGTTCCCCTCCCTTTGACAAGGGAGGTTTTGACAAAGACGGCAGAATTGCGGATTGAAATGGGATAAGTGAAGTCTTTCGTCAGCTTGTTTTGTTAAAATTTCTATCAAAAGTTCTTTGGTCGCCAGTGCCTCCCTTGTCAAAGGGAGGGGGACCATGCGTCAGCATGGTGGAGGGATTCAACACCCAAAAAGCAAAGTGAATGATATATTGCTGCTGCTAAACAGCGTCGACTTTTTCGACAGACTGGGGCGGCCTCTTTTGAGGCCGCCTATCTTGATTCGGTCGGACAAACGCTAGTCTTCTTTTGTCAATACTTTTTTCTGCCAAGTCCGTTTGCCGCACTTCGGGCATTTCATGTATCTTGTCCTGCCGGTATGCGGTGCAAGATTTACCTGCCAATAGGTCGGCAGATATCGGTGTCCGCAGCTTTGGCAGGCATAGTATCCGGCTTTCTGCTCAATGCCTACCGCGATAAAAGCAACCGCAAAAATCATCACAAAAGAGAATGCAATCAGCACGGCGCGCAGCCATACAGGCATTGGGACAAAGGAAGCCACAAACACCAGTGCAAGCCCTGCGAGAACCGCCGGAAAGGTAACAAGGTATTCCACTTTCAGCATCTGCCGGTTCTTTTCTTCCACCTCCCGCTTCATTTCCAGCAGGTTTTCCTCCGCCCGTTTGTCATAAGATTCTGCCATGACCCTTTCGCCCGACAGGAGCTCGTTGACATTGATTGCAAGAAGCGCACACAGCTCCAGCATAATCCCCGAATCGGGCATGGATTTTCCCGTTTCCCATTTCGATACCGCTCGGTCGCTGATCCCAAGCCGCTCGGCAAGGGCTGCCTGGGTCATGCCCTGTTCTTTTCGGCATGATGCGATGAATTTGCCGATTTTGATTTGATCCATATCGGGCAACCTCCTTTCATGGCTCCAGTATATCCGAAACGGGTGGAAAGGAACACGAACCGGCGGTTGAGTTCTGCCGCTTCTACCGCCGGTTGAGCGGTTTGGTGAATGGATAGCCGCTTTTCAAAATGGGCAACCCCAAAAGAGGTCGCCCATTCGACTGTAAATGTTTGGTGTATTTCTTTTCTATCGTAGTTTGTGATACTTTTATCCTATTTCCTCCGAAAACACATGCAGCAAAGAGGGATAGAATGCTTCAAAACTCGGATAACGGTCGCGATTTTGCTCGTAAAAGCGATACCGCTCCAGAATGAACGGTATGTACCGATAACCGCAAGATAAATCGCTCCGGAGCATTTGTGCCGCGTCATCAGCAAGATCACATTTCCTCAAAAGATAAATCACCATGGCTCTCACCAAATGTTCATTGACACACTCATGCCAGTCACCATAACCCGATGAAAAATTCGGCAATTTATATGGCTTTAATTTATCATAGGCAATGCTGTATTCTTCTACAAGATCCGCATATTTTTCGGTCAGCGGATTGATAAACGGATGGGAAAACTCATGTACCAGAATCGGAGCGGATATACTCCAACCCACAGTTGAAAAAACGCAGACAATATCCAGTGTATCCCTTGACTGATCGGCAAAGTTTAATCCAAAATTTCCACACATCAACGAGGAGATCACATAATGATAGGAATTTTGCTCTTTTCCGTAGATGTCTTCCAGCAAAGGTATATACGGTAGCTGCTCGGCAACCAGCCTTGCCTTTTCCATAAAGGGATCGTAATATCCCTTTATTTCATTGAAAAACCCGAAATATCCGGTTTCATTTTCCAAGTCTTTTAACAGTTTCAGCAATTCACGGATTTTTTCGATCCCCCCGCAATACTTGATACATAAATCAGACAGCGGGTATTGCATAGAAAAATTTTTACTGTCTCCGAGGGACAGAGCAAGTTCAACAGGTCTGGAAAAGGTAAATCCATTTGGGATCATATCTTCTATATACGAATAGACAGGGCTTTGCCGATGCTTTTCAAAAAAACTTTTGATTGCTGCGGTATATTCATTGACCTGTGTAGTCATCAATCCGTAGCCGATATAAGGCGTTGTGATCTCATTATATCGACTGGTCAGTAAAATACTGTTGATAAACTCCAAATTGGGATTTACGGATATATGAAACTGCTTCATGAATACCTCCATTGACACGAAATCATCACGTGTGGGTTTAGTTGAGGCTTACCATAACCGTCCGGGTTTTAAACCTCTCATCGTATTATTTTTGGGGAACTCCGTACTCCCGCTGCATTGCCTTAGTGGAAATAATCCATTGTTTGCCGAACTTGCAGACATCTATGCCGTTTACAAGTTTCCCGTATGCAATAGCCTTCCGCAGCGTACTTTCATTCAATCCCCAAAGTTCAGTATTTATCCTTATTGCAATACAAATCACATACTGTGTTTAGTTGTCCTTTGGTTCTCCGAACAGGATCTGCATAAAATTTCGCCTCCCATACAGAATACGGGCAATAGACACGGTCTGCCTCTCCACCCGATAAAATGCCGTATAATTTCCGCACACCAAAAAACGGTAATCGGTTTCAAAATCTACAATCGAGGAAAGCGGCGCTCCGCTTTCGGGAAACCGCGAAAGAATGCGAATGCGCTTCATAATATCGGAAAGCGTATGGATTGCCGCCTGCTCATTGCAAAGCTCTTCACGGATATACGCCTTCATATGCTGTAAGTCCTTCACTGCCTCCGGCGAAAATTTGATTTTATACACCTGTGACACCCAGCATCTTTTCAACTTCGGCAAGATCTGTCCAGCCCTTTTCCTGAGCAGACTTTTCTCCCTTGGACAGTTCGCTCATCAGCTTGATGACTGCTTTTGTCTTTTCGTATTCCTCCATATCGACAATGGCGTATCTGCCTCTGCCGTTTTTGGTGAGAAAAACAGGCTCTCCCACCGAAATGTCTCTCAAAACCTCCGTGTAGTTCCTCAAATCGGAAACGGGTTTGATATTCGGCATAATACACTCTCCTTTCAAATTTACTGCTTATATTATATACTAATTCTTCGTAAAATTCAACAGCAAAATGAAATTTACCAATCACCCTCTTTACGGTCTCATGATCTGTTGTTTGATGCAATTCGACCTCTTAGATAGAAAAAGGCGCCGCGATTTGCCGCCGAAACGCAAAAAGCCCCCTGAAAGCATTGCTCTCAGAGGGAAGTTCAATATATCGGGAACAAATTTACCTGCGCAACTCACATTTGTCAGTATTGCTGTTACAAGATTTTTGCTTTGGACGGCTTATCAGAATTATACATCACCTGTGCATTGTCCCCCACCTTGGGAACAGGTTCTCCGGCGTTAATCCATTTTCTCTTTGTGTACGCTTTCCCATCTACGGTGTATTTAATCTTGATGATATAAGGAAACTCAGCGCCATCCATTGCGTGCATTCTTACAGGTTTTCTATTGACCTTCATCCACCACTGTTTTGTCGCCGCAACTACGGTTCCTGTTATTTGTTTATCCATAAATGACCTCCAATCACACTTTGAAAACCTGCGATTTTTTTGCCTCTGCACGTTTTCCTACATCGATTGGTGTAAGTTTGGTGTAAGGTGTAAGGTTTTTCGCTCTCTGTGTGTCCGAAAACCCTTGATTTTACGGGCTTTTTCGCATTTCGTTCAATCTAAGGGTTTCATTGTGGGGAAAAGGAGAACGTCGCGGATCGAGGCGCTGTCGGTCAGGAGCATCACCAGCCGGTCCAGCCCAAAGCCGAGACCGCCGGTCGGAGGCATACCGTACTCCAGTGCGGTGAGGAAGTCCTCGTCCACCTCGGCATTCGCACCCTGCGCCCGCTTCTCCGCCACCTGACGCTCGAACCGCTCCCGCTGGTCGATCGGATCGTTGAGCTCACTGAATGCGTTGCCCATCTCCGACGCATTGATGAAAAACTCGAACCGCTCGGTAAACGCGGGGTCTTTGGCGCTCCGCTTGGCAAGCGGCGAATTTTCCACCGGATAATCATAAATAAAGGTCGGCTGAATGAGGTTATCCTCCACGAACGCCTCGAACAATGCGATCAGCACATCGCCGCGTGTGGCTGTTTCGGAGAGCTCCAGCCCTTTCTCCTTGCCGGCGGCACGAGCGTCGGCGTCGGTCGCCCAATCGGCATACCGCAGTCCGGTGTACTGCTCGACCGCTTCTGCCATCGTAAGTCTTGGCCACGGACCGCCCATATGAATCGTTTTGCCCTGATAGGTCAGCTCGGTGGTGCCGCAGATACGCTCCGCCAGCCGAATATACAATTCCTCCACCAGATCCATCATGCCGTGGTAATCGGTGTACGCCTGATACAGCTCGACCGAGGTGAACTCAGGATTATGGGTGGTATCCATTCCCTCGTTTCGAAAGATACGCCCTACCTCATACACCTTGTCCAGACCGCCGACGATCAGCCGCTTGAGATACAATTCCGTTTCGATTCGCAGATACATCGGAATATCCAGCGTGTTGTGGTGGGTCACAAAGGGACGCGCCGCCGCACCGATCTCCAGCGTGTGAAGCACCGGTGTGTCCACCTCCAGAAAGCCCTTGCTGTCCAGAAAATCGCGAATTTCCCGCAAAATGCGGCTCCGTTTCAGGAAGGTTTCCCTGACCTCGGGATTCATCATCAAGTCCACATACCGCTGGCGGTACCGCAGATCGGTATCCCGCAGACCGTGGAATTTTTCGGGCAGCGGCAGCAGGGATTTGGAGAGCAGGGTGATCTCCTCGGCGTGAACCGAGATCTCCCCCTTTTGGGTACGAAATACCACGCCGCGCACCCCGATGATGTCCCCGATGTCCCATTTTTTGAACGCCTGATAGGCTTCTGTCCCCACATCGTCCCGCCGGATATACAGCTGCATCCGGTCGGTGGCGTCCCGCAGGTCGGCAAAGCTCGCCTTGCCCATCACCCGCCGGCTCATCATTCGTCCCGCAATGGTGACGGTTTTCCCGTCCAACTCGTCAAAATGCTCCCGCACGGTGCGGTTTTCGGTATCCCTGTCAAACCGGGTGATCCGGTAGGGGTCGTTCCCCTCGGCGCAAAGCGCCGCCAGCTTCTCCCGCCGGACCCGTGTCTGCTCCGACAGCGATTCGGCTGCCGAAGTGTTTTGGTCGCTCATCTTGCTTTCCTCCGTTTGTGTCAGCGCACGATCTCTAAAATCTCAAAGGTGCGAAGTCCCGCCGGCGCCTCGATGGTCACGCGGTCGCCCGCCTTATGTCCGATCAGCGCTTTCCCGATCGGCGACTCGTCCGAAATCTTCCCCTGCTTCGGGTCTGCCTCGGTGGAGCCGACCAACTGATAGGAAAACTCCTTCCGCTTCTTCACGTCCTTGACCCGCACGCGAGAGCCGATGATGATCTGGTCGCCGGTCAGCTCCGACGCATCCACCACCGTTGCGTTTTTGAGCAGAACTTGAAGCTCCGCGATCCGCGATTCCACGATCGCCTGCTCGTTCTTTGCCTCGTCATACTCGCTGTTCTCGGACAGGTCGCCAAAGGACAGCGCCACCTTGATTTTATCCGCCACTTCCTTCCGGCGGACGGTTTTCAGATGCTCCAGTTCGTCCTGTAATTTTTTGAGTCCCTCATCGGTCAGTACCACACTTTTGTTTGCCATATTGGGAATCCTCCTTAGAACGCGGCTTACCCGCTGTTTTTGATTGGTTCATAACATTACTATTATAGTGACCCTGCCCGATTCTGTCAAGTAAAATGCCCACACCGCAGATGCACACAGTCCGCCCGAAACGGCATAGGATAATGGGAATGATTCGATTGAAGCCAAAAGGGGCGTGAAGTATGCCGCAGATCCTATGCCTGATTCCGCTGCTCTCCCTTGACACCCTGCTGACCGGCGCGGCATACGCCTGCCGCGGCATCCGCGTTCCGCTTCCCTGCCGGCTTTTGATCGGCGCAGTGGGCGGACTTTGCCTTTGCCTGTCGGTAGGGCTGTTCGGGCATATCCGCTTTCTGCCGACCGGCGTTGTCAGACTGCTCTCCTGCCTTTTGCTCTGGGGGATCGGCAGCAAGCCGCTCTGGCAGCCCCGCTTACAGGGAAAACGGCTGCCGCGGCTGCTTTCGGTACTGGCGGACGAAACCGCCGCCGACCGGGACGCCTCCCGCTCCCTGTCGCTTGGCGAAGCGGGCGTTCTTTCGGTGGTGCTGTCCGCCGATTCGCTTTTATCCGGCGTAGGGCTTTCTTCCCCGCTTCCGCTTCCCCTGTTATTCCTGCTCAGCTGCGGCTGCATTTTATTCTTCCTCTCTGCCGGTCTTTGGGCGGGCGGACGCTTGCAGCGGAAAACCGGCGCTCTAAACGGCTTTTCGGCGATCTGCTTTTTCCTGCTCGGGATCGGCAGGTTAAGGTAGGAGCCGATTTGCTCCGGCTCTCCCTGCCGTATGACAAATCGGAATATTTCATCGGAATAAATCCATTTTTACCCCTTTACTATTTCAAAGAAAAATAGTATAATGATGATAGTTATGTATTTGATTTTTTGCATTCTATAAATGGAAGCGGAGTGTTAACGTAACTTTGAAACGGATTTTGATGATTTTCAAAAACCGCAAGGAATTTCTGCTTGCTTTGGCCGACTGTTTCCTCCTCTGTTTTTCCTTTGCGGTTTCCTATCTTTTTCGCAGCGGCGAAACGGGGCTGTCCCTGCCCTGGCTCCAGATGCTGGAGTTTTTGCTCTGCAACCTGATCGCTTTGATCGCGGGCAGGAGCTATGAGATCATCTGGCGGTATTCCACCGCCGGTCACCTGCTGCGGATCGCGCTTTGCCTGACCGGAGGCAGCGTGGTCTATGCTGCCGTATGCCTGATTACAAAAGAACAGCTTTACTACATCTTCCTACCCTATCTCCTCTCCCTCACCCTGATCTGCGGCGGACGGCTGCTCTACCGTGCCGGGCTGGAATACTACACCGAACGGCTCGGGCATATTGCCTCCGATTCCAAAAAATCCCGCGCCATGATCGTGGGTGCGGGCGCAGCGGGCAACCTGATTTTGCGGGAGATGAAGCGTCCCTCCTCCGAAATGCTGCCCGTTTTGATTGTGGACGACGACGTTTACAAGCTCGGTCACAAGCTGCTGGAGGTGCCGATCAAGGGCGTGATTGCGGACGTTCCCTCGCTGTGCGAGCAGTACCGGATCGATACCATTGTGGTGGCGATCCCCTCCTGCACCTCCGAGCAGGAGCAAAAGATCCTGAAGGTCTGCAGCAAAACCGGCTGCCGGATCCGGGTCACGCCTCACCTGGACAAGCTGCTGCTTGACCGGAACGAGGATATCCTGCCCCAAACCCACGACATCCATACCGAGGATCTGCTGGGACGGGAACCGGTTCGCTTCAACAATGCCGAGGTCAAGGCGCTGATTGAAGGGAAGGTCTGCATGGTGACGGGAGGCGGCGGCTCGATCGGGTCGGAGCTCTGCCGCCAGATCGCGCATTATCGGCCGAAGCAGCTGATTATCGTGGATGTTTACGAAAACAACGCCTACGATATCCAGCAGCAGCTTTTCCGTATCTTCGGTCGGGATTTCCCGCTGGTGGTTGAGATCGCTTCGGTGCGGGATTACCACAAAATGAACCTGCTGTTTGCACGGTACCGCCCGCAGCTTCTGTTCCACGCGGCGGCGCACAAGCATGTGCCGCTGATGGAAACGGCGCCGGAGGAAGCTGTCAAAAACAACGTGCTGGGTACTTTTTATGTTGCGGCGCTCTGCGACGCCTATGAGGTGGAGCGGATGGTGCTGGTATCGACTGACAAGGCGGTCAATCCCACCAATGTGATGGGCGCGACCAAGCGGTGCTGTGAGCTGATTATGCAGTATATGGCACAGCAGTCGGAAACGACCAAGTTTATCACGGTGCGGTTCGGGAACGTACTGGGCTCCAACGGCTCGGTGGTGCCGCTGTTCTGCCGCCAGATCGAAACGGGCGGCCCGGTGACCATCACCCATCCCGAGATCATCCGGTATTTTATGACCATTCCGGAGGCAAGCTCCCTGATCCTGCAGGCGAGCGCCATTGCGCAGTCCAGTGAAATCTTTGTGCTGAATATGGGCGAGCCGGTCAAGATCCTCGACCTTGCCAAGCGGCTGATCCGCCAGTACGGGATGGAGCCGGATCGGGATATCAAGATCGAGTTTACCGGTCTTCGTCCCGGCGAAAAGCTGTATGAGGAGCTTTTGATGGAAGAGGAAGGTCTCCAGAAAACCGCCAATGAAAAGATTTTTATCGGCAACCTTACGCCGGTGGATTTTCAGGCTTTCATTCAGGATCTCCGCACCCTTGAGGTGGCCGCCAAGGAGGACAGGCGGGACGAAATGGTCGAGCTGCTGCAGCGGCTGGTTCCCACCTTCCACCACAAAGACTGATATTCTGTTTTCCAAAAACGGGCGGAGGCCAAAGCGTCTCTGCCGTCTGTTTTGTTAGGATCCAAAAAGGAGTGTCCCTATGCTGAAAAAAACCGTTTCCGTTTTCCTGTCCGCATTGCTGCTCGCCGCCGCTTTGCCGTCGGCGGCCTTTGCGGCCGAAGCCGACGGCACGCCGCTGCCGCAGCTTACCTATCAGACCCACCTGTCCCACATCGGCTGGCTGGACAGCGTGTCCTCCGGCACGGCTTCCGGCGGCGAGGGAGAGGTGATCGAAGCGCTGAAGCTGGAGCTTGACGCCGACGATGATCTGGGGCTGTCTTACAGCGGCCATGTCCAGAACATCGGCTGGCAGGAGCCGGTGACGGCAGGCGAGATCGCCGGCACCACCGGCCGTGCTTACCGCATGGAAGCGGTGAAGATCGGGCTGACCGGCGCCGACGCCGACCGGTACGACCTGTTCTACCGCGTGGAGGTGGCGGGCTTCGGGTGGCTCGGCTGGGCGAAAAACGGCGAGACGGCCGGCAGCGAGAACATGGCCGCCGCCATGCAGTCGATTGAAATACGGCTTTTGCCGAAGGACAGCGCCGACGCGCCGCAAACGGGAAGCGCCGCCGCGCTTAACGGGCTTTCCCTCTCCGCCAAGGCTCATGTGGCGCAGCTGGGCTGGCTGGATCCGGTCGACCGGGATACGCTGATCGGCACGACCGGGCGCGGCCTCCAGATGGAATCCCTCTCCCTTTCGATGGGCGGCCTGCCCAGCCTCGGTATTTCCTACCGTGTCCTTATGAAAGGGCTCGGCTGGTCAAAAACGGCGGAAGACGGCGAGGCGGCCGGCACCACCGGACAGGCGATCCCGCTGCGGGCGGTGCAGATCGAGCTGACCGGCGCCGACGCCGACTCCTTTGACCTTTACTATCAGGCGCATATCAGCCAGATCGGGTGGCTTGATTGGGCGAAAAACGGCGAGACGGCCGGCGTGGTCGATTTTGACTATCGGATCGAGGCGCTGCGCGTCACGCTGGTTTCAAAGGGAAGCCCGGCGCCCGGCAGCACCGCCGTTCACAGCTGTCGGAGCTATCTGGCAGACAGCGGCTGGCAGGAGCCGGTTTCCGGCGGCATGACCTCCGGCACAACCGGACAAGCCATCCCTCTGCGGGCATTTGCCGCCCGGATCGATTCGGACAGCGGCCTTGGGATCCGGTACTCCGTTCATCTGTCCCATCTGGGCTGGCGCGATTATGTGGCGGACGGCAGGACGGCGGGCATGGAAAACGATCTGGAGCAAATCGAGGCGCTGCGCATCCGCCTGACCGGCGCTGCGGCAAGCTATTACAACGTCTGGTACCGGGTACACTCCAGCCGGTTCGGCTGGCTTGACTGGACCTGCAACGGCGAAAGCGCAGGCACCGAAGGGTACGGCTACGCCGCGGAAGCGGTCGAGGTGGTCATCCTGCCGATCGGAAGTCCGGCGCCCGGAAAAACCGCCAATCCGTTTTACCGGTACGCCTCCGAAGCGGCGCGGTATGCCGACGGCGTTCTGGATCAGATCGGCCGGAACCTCTATGCCGCGTTCAACTGGGCGTCCGGCAAGATCCGCTACGCCTCCACGCCGCAGCCGCCCGCCAATGCCGACCATGCGGAATTTTACGGCGTATACGGCTTTGAGAACCACAAGGGCAACTGCTATGTGATGGCGTCGGTTTTTTACTGGATGGCGAACCGGCTCGGCTATGACGCGCATTTGGTCGAGGGCAGCGTGCCGCTCCGTTCGGGCGGTATGGGGCCACACAGCTGGTGCGAGATCGTAATCAACGGCGCCACCTATGTATTCGACCCCGATTTCACCTATGAAACGGGGAAAAACGGCTATCAGATCACCTACGGCACCTCCGGTACCTGGCGGTATTCCAACTACCGACGTGTGAATTAAAAGGAGAATGATGATGAAACGGATCTTACTCTGCGGCGTTTTGCTTTGTACCCTTTTGCTCCCGCTCGGCGGCTGCGGCAATGGGGGCGGCGATACCTCTTCGGTCGTATCCGAAGCCGACGTGATGCTGACCATCGGCAGCGTACCGGCCGGTACGCCTGCCTACCGGGTGGAGCTGAAAAACGAAACCGGGAAAGCGATCACCGGCCTTTCGGTCAAAAAAGACAGCGACGGCGATTTCCCCGAAAACATGATCCCCGCCGACGACCCCGCCTTTGCGCCGGGCGAGACCCGTATCCTCTGCTGCCCGGCCGGAGATACCGATGACGGCTCCGGCGAAAAGCTTACCACCGTCGGCTATGAGCTGAAGCTCTCCTTCTCGGAGGGCGAGGATCTTATCCTGCACGGGTTCCCCTTCTCCGACCTCAGCGAGGGCGAGCTGCGGATCGAAAGCGGCGCCGCCTACCTCAGCTACCAAAGCATCGCCACCGGGGAAACGGTCAGCACGCTGGAAGCGGAGCTTGCCATTCTCCGGTCGGAGGTCTCCTCCGACACGGCAAACGCGCCTGTTTCCTCGACCGCTCCGGCCGCGGAGACGCCCCGTGCTGCGACCTCCTCGACCGGCGGCACAACCTCCCGCGCCGCAACAGGCAAAACCACAGGCGGATCTGCCTCTCCCGCGCCCTCTGCGGCAGAACCTGCGGAGCCCGCCGCTCCGGCGGCGCCCGCCGCGCCCTCCCCGCAGGTGGACAGCTGTCTCGGCGACGATGCTTTGACCTGGTGATACACAAACAAAGGGATCGGCTCGATGAACCGATCCCTTTTTAGGAGGAAATCCCGTTGGTATTCAGTTCCCTGACTTTTTTAAGCATTTTTCTGCCGGCCGTTTTGCTGCTCCACACCCTGCTTCCCTCCATCCGGCTCAAAAACGCCCTGCTGATCGCCGCAAGCCTTGTGTTTTATGCTTACGGCGAGCCTGTCTATGTCTTTTTGATGCTGTTGAGTACGGTGGTCAACTACGGCTTCGGGCGGCTGCTGGGGGTGCGCAGAACCAAACCGGTGCTGGCGCTGGCGGTCGCGTTCAATCTGGTGCTGCTCGGCGTTTTCAAATACACCGATATGCTCCTTTCCACCGTCAACCGGCTTTTTTCCCTCTCCCTCCCGCTGACCGGGATCCTGCTGCCGATCGGCATTTCGTTCTTCACCTTTCAAACCATGTCCTATCTGATCGACATCTACCGCGGGCAGACCCCCGCCCAGAAAAATTATTTCAATCTGCTGCTCTACATCTCCTTCTTCCCCCAGCTGATCGCGGGGCCGATCGTCAAGTACCACGATATCGAGCAGGAGATCACCCGGCGGCAGGTGACGGCGCAGGGTCTTGCATGGGGCATGCGGCGGTTCGTGATCGGCCTTTCCAAAAAGGTGCTGATCTCCAATGCCGCCGCGCTGGTCGCCGACCGCGTTTTTGCGCTTTCCTCTCCCGACGGAGCGGCCGCCTGGGCAGGCGCGTTTGCCTATCTTTTGCAGATTTACTATGACTTCAGCGGATACAGCGATATGGCGATCGGCATGGGGTGGATGTTCGGCTTCCACTTCCTCGAAAACTTCGATTACCCGTACAGCGCCGCATCCGTCCGCGTCTTCTGGCGGAAATGGCATATCTCCCTTTCCACCTGGTTCAAGGAGTATCTCTATATCCCGCTCGGCGGCAACCGTAAGGGTCGGCTGCGCGCCTGCCTCAACAAGCTGATCGTCTTCTTCTGCACCGGATTGTGGCACGGCGCCAACTGGACCTTTGTGATTTGGGGACTGTTCCACGGCTTCTTTTTGCTGCTGGAGGAATTCCTCCCGATCAAAAAGCTTCCCCGCGTATTGGGGCATTTGTATACCCTGCTGGTGGTCACGGTCGGCTTTGTCATCTTCCGCGCCGACGCCATTTCACAGGGCTTTTCGATGATCGCCGCCATGTTCACCCGCTTCCCCTCCGGCGGCACGGCGCTTCAATACGCCACTCCGCTGACCCTGTTTCTGGCGGTGATCGGCGTCATCGGCGCCTTCCCCTGGAAGCCGGCGCTGGAAAAGCGGCTTGCCGCGGCCTCGGTGCGGGTGCGCTCCGCCGCAGAATACCTCAGCTACGCCGCCGCGCTCCTGCTTTTGGCGCTTTGCATCCTCAATCTTTCGGGCGGCAGCTACAATCCGTTTATCTATTTCAGGTTTTAAGGAGGGGATCGGATGAAAAAGCGGATACGGCTCCTTTTTGCGGCGGCGGTCTTCCTCTGCCTCATTTTCCCCATCGCCTGCCTGCCGGTTTCACCGGCCTACCGCCCGACGCAGGACAGCGACCTGGCCGCGTTTCCCGCCCTTTTTACCGAGGACGGATTGAACCGGGATTATCTCAGCGAGCTGGGCGGCTACTTTGAGGATCACTTTGCTTTCCGGCAGCATCTGATCTCGATCAACAGTGCGCTGCACGAAAAGCTGTTCGGCGTTTCCGCCTCCGAGCAGGTGATCCTCGGCAAAAACGGCTGGATGTATTATGCCGGCACCATGAACGACTATCTGGGACGGCGCACTCTTTCCGACCGCGGTGTGGAAAACGCCGCGTACAATCTAAAGCTGATGCAGGACTATGTGGAAAGCAAAAACAGCCGGTTCCTCCTTGCGATCGCGCCGAACAAAAACTCGGTTTATGACGAAAATATGCCCTACTACTGCCGCCGCGGCGAGGGAGCAACCGATCTTGACCGGCTCCTTGCCGCGCTGGCGGAAAAAGGCGTGCATACCTTTGATCTGCGGGAGGCGTTTTTAAAAGAGGACGGCGTCCTCTATCTGCCGCAGGACTCCCACTGGGACAACCGCGGAGCGGCTTTGGTATACAGTCAGGTGATGCGGCGGTTCGGGCTGCCGTTCACCGACTATGCGTCGGTTCCCTTTGAGCGAAGATGCGACCATAACGGCGATCTGGCGCAGCTTCTGTACCCGCTCGGCGGCAGACCGGAGGAAAATGTGTACTATCAAAAAGAATGGCGTTACCGTTTTGTCGGCGAAAACACCGACCCCATGGACAGCCTGATCGAAACCGAGCAGCCGGACGCCTCGGGCGTGCTGCTGTGCTACCGGGATTCGTTTGGCTCCTCCCTGATCCCGTTTTTCTCCGATTCGTTCCGAACGGTGCTCTATTCCCGCTTAGTGCCCTATGACCTTGCCGACCTGGATCGGTACCGGCCGGATTACACCCTGCTCGAGCGCGCCGAGCGAACTATTGCCGCATTTGCAGCCCAGCCGCCCGTTATGCCCGCGCCCGAAGTCTCCCTTACCGTGACCGGCGAAAAAACCACCGGCACAACCCTGTCTGCCGAAGAAAGCGGCGGCTATCTGCTGATCTCCGGCCATCTGGATCCCACCGTGCCGGGAGACGAGATCTGCGTCAAGGTCGGCGAACGGGTTTATCGGGCGTTTTGGGTCACGGATGAGGACGATTACGGCTATATGCTTTATCTGGATCGGCGCACCGTTTCCGGCACGCTTTCCCTGTCGGTGCTGGCGCTCGACGGCGAAAACTGCGTTTCGGTCAAAACCGAAACGGTCACCCTTTGAACACGCCCGGCGGCAACGCTTCAAGGGACAGACAAAGTCACTGCGGCGGCAGACGCCCGCCTGAGTGACGGATGATATATTTTTCCGTTACGGATTGCTTTTTCGACAGACAAAAACAGACGGCTTTCGCCGTCTGTTTTTGTCTAATCCAAGAAGGTGCTTTGGAATCCCTCCACCATGCTGCCGCATGGTCCCCCTCCCTTTGACAAGGGAGGCACTGGCGACCAAATCAGTTTTACCGAAAATTAGAAGAAAGAAAGGCTGAAAGAAGCCTTCCTTTTTTCTCTTTCTACCCCAAAACTACCGTCTTTGTCAAGACCTCCCTTGTCAAAGGGAGGGGGACCGCGCGAAAGCGCGGTGGTGGGATTCAAAACCGCTTTTTCCTCTTGCGGGGTTCCCCGCCGCTTCGGCGGTGAAAACGGTGCGGCTGCAAAAACACTTGATTTTCCATATCCTCTCTGGTACAATATCTCCATAGAGGAAGGAGCGTTTTCATTTGATATCCTATATACTGGTGATCGTGCTGATCGCCCTGTCGGCCTTTTTCTCGTCCAGTGAAACGGCGATCTCAAGCGCCAACCGGATCCGGCTCAAGCACAAGGCGTCGGAGGGCGACCGGCGGGCGGAACGCGCCCTTTCGGTGATGGATTCCTTCGACCGTGCGCTGTCCGCCATCCTGATCGGGAACAATGTGGTGAATATCGCCGCATCCTCCCTTGCCACCGTGATCTGCATCTCGCTGGTCGGCAGCGCCTACGGACCGGTGCTGTCCACCGTTGTCATCACCGTGGTGGTGCTGATCTTCGGCGAGGTGCTGCCCAAAAGCTATGCCAAGGAAAACGCCGATCAAATGGCGGTGCGGGTGTCCGGCGTCCTCAAGGCGCTGATGATCCTGCTGACCCCCTTTGTGGCGGCGCTCTCCGCTTTGCGGCGGCTGATGAGCAAAGTGGTGGGACACAGCGAGGAAACGCCTTCGGTCACCGAAGAAGAACTCAAATACATGATCGGCGAGATCGAAAACGAGGGCGTGCTGGAAAAAGAGGAGAGCGAGCTTGTTGCCGCCGCGCTTGATTTTGACGACATCACGGCGGGCGAGGTGCTGACGCCCCGGGTGGATGTGGCGGCGGTACCGCTGGACGCCGATCTTCTTGCCCTGCGGCAGCTGTTTACGGAGGGTTCCTATTCCCGTCTGCCGGTCTACGACAAAACGCTGGACAACATTGTCGGCGCGCTCCACAGCAAGGACGTTTTCCGCCTCCTTTTGACCGACCGCGGCGGACGGTGGCAGGACTTGATCCAGGAGGTCTTGTTCGTGCCGCCGGGCAAAAAGATCGCGCAGCTGCTCAACGAGCTGCAGAAGCGGAAATTCCACATGGCGGTGGTGACCGACCAGTACGGCGGCACCCTCGGCATCATCACGATGGAGGATATTCTGGAGGAGCTGGTGGGCGAGATCTGGGACGAAACGGACGAGGTGGTGACCGAGCTGCACAAGGTGGGCGAGCGGGAATACCTCGCCAGCGCCGATATGCGGCCGGAGGATCTGTTTGAAGCGCTCGGCTGCACGCCGCCCGAAGGCACAGAAGATCTCAACACCCTCGGCGCGTGGGTGCTGGAGCAGATGGAAAAGATTCCCGATGAGGGCGACGGCTTTGCCTGCGGCTCGCTGACCGTTACGGTAGAGCGGGTGCAGGACAACCGGATCCAGCAGCTCCGCATTCTCTCTGCGCCGCCCGAAGCGGATGATACCGAAGACGCAGAAAAGTGACAACCAAACGATACTGGAAAAAAGAATCATTTTCCCGTACCATAGAAAGTGGGAACGCAAAGCGGCACGGGAAAAAATGAAAAGGAAAGAGAACTTTCGGGTTCTCTTTCCTTTTTCTTTCCTCCGTCCTTGGCCGTCCGTCCTGATGCGTTCCCGTTCTATCCCAATCCAAAGCGGAACGCCTTTTGGCCGTTTCGCAGCGAAAGGAGAAACTATGGAAGTTAAAATCACACACAAAGCGCCGGATCACGACCTGTCCTATCATGTTGCGGAGAAAAACAACGAAAGCGACGTCCTCACCTTCATCCTGCCGCGCTACCATGGCAGCCTGGATCTGGGAGCGCTTTCCCCCTCCCTGTTTTTGATGCGGGAGGACGGCAGCACCGATGTGATCCAGGTCACCGAGGATCATATCCTCACGGCAAAAACGGCAGAGGACGCCGTCTCGGTCAACTGGACGCTGACCGGCTGGGCAACCGATCAGCCGGGAACGGTGTATTACCAGCTTATTTTCCGTTCGGACGAGGACGACCCGAAGCGGTATGCCACCTTTCCGGCAAAGCTGACCGTTGTCCGCTCGATCGAAGCGGAGGAAACGCTGGTGGCCGCCTATCCCACCTTCTTCTGGCAGTGGGACCGGGAGATGCAGAAGATCAGAGAGGCGTTAAAAGGGCTGAACAATATCCCGCGGCACCCGTTTAAGCTGTCGGATTATTCCCCTGTTTTGTCCGACGAGCAGCTGTTCCCCGACTCGGTCAAGGAGCCGGGAAATTACTACGGCTATGCGGCGGGCTGGAAAATGGGAAAAGGACTTTGCGAAGGCAACTACCTGATGACCGTCTTGGAAAGCGGCGTGGCGGAAAGCGAAGATACCGTTTTGATGCAAGTCGTCTATTTTTACCGATCCGGCCGGCTGTTCTCCCGCTTTTTCAACGCGCACAATCAGCTTTGGAGTACCTTTGTTGAAATTTCCTTCACGACCAGCGAGCATGTTCTGATGTCTCAATGCAAGGCGGAACGGGGCTTCTTGTTCAACATCTACAACGATGACAGCGTCAGACCCGCCGGGCAGTACAGCACCGACACCGCCGTGCAGACCTTTTCCGACCCCGTGGTCGGCGACAGCGGCGATGTTTCCTTTACGACCAACGCCGATCTGGTGAAGATCAGCATTGCCAATCCCGCCGACCGTGCGCCCCACATCACAAACGGCGTATTCTGCGAGTGGCAGAGCACAGACCGTCAAACCGCCCTCTTTCCCGCCATTCGGGTACGGATGGGCAGGCCGCAGCCCGGCGACGGCGCGCTTGGCTTTGACGTTTACTGCTACCGGGACAGAGCGCCGCTGAGCGTTACCGTGATGCTGTACGCCTGTACCCGCTCCCTCGGCACCGAGGTGAAGGAGTACGGCTCAACCGTTGTGGAAATCCCGAATCAGGGCGTCACGCGGCACCTGCGGATCCCCTTTGCCAAATTCGGCATCAAAGACCCGCAAACCATGACCGACGGAACCGATATCTGCTGCAAGTTCAGCTGGAACAACGCCAATCAGGAAAACCTCAGCGGCGATGAAATGTGGATCGGCAATGTCGGCTATTTCGACGAAACGATCTATTGAGATGGAACGGTTGATATGGGCGGGTTCCGCTGCCTCTGCCATGATCGCGCTGCTTTCCCTGCTCACTCTGCTTTGCAAAAGCGCACGGAAGCTCAGCCGGTTTTTTGAGGAACAGGCACGGGATATGCAGCTGCTCAAGCGGCATGACAAGGAGCAGTATCTGGCGATTTTGCGGCTGACCATCGTTTCGCAGGAGATGCCGCTCACCGAGCGGATCAAGGCGGGCGACCGATACATCAAAGAAGGCGGGAACGGCGCGGTGCGGCAGTTATATGAACAGCTGCTCGCAAAACAGCCCTACCGCCGAGAGGAGGAACTATGCAAACACCAAAACTCACCGCGGGAACGGTGATACGGGGCATTCTGATGCTCTTATCACTGCTCTATCTCGCCGTCACGACCTTTCGTCCCGACCTGCTGCCGTCCGGCACGGCGGCGGACGGAGCCGCCACCACCCTGACCGGCGTGGTGTTCCTCTGGTCGTACTGGAAAAACAACAGTCTGACCAAAGCGGCGCAGACGGCGGACGCATTTTTAAGTCATTTGAAAAGTCAGGAGGAAAGCGATGAACAGTCCCTATAACGGCGCGTTTCGCGTCTCACAGGTATACAAAGGCGCCGCCCATCAAGGGCTTGATCTGGTGGGTGTGGACAGCAAGACGATCCACGCCACCGTCGCC
>CANQKG010000004.1 GCA_947624425.1 uncultured Clostridia bacterium
ACCGGGCAGCTGATTTGTTACGATCACCGCAGCGATAACCGCACCGCGCTGGTGGTGCAGGACGCGATGGGGAGCAATGCCGTGCTTCATCTGCTGGATCGCAAAAAGGCGGAGCAGGGCGAGGGCTTTGCCGTGCAGGGAACGGTGCGCAGCGTGCTGGTAAGCGGCGGTTCCGCTTATCTGCTGGCGGGCAGTCACCTGCTGCACTATACCGGCGGGGATACGCCGGAGGTTTTCGAGGTGCCGATGGATACCACCCAAATTTTGGATCACGGCGGAAAGCTATTGGTGCTGGGTAAAACAACGGTGCACCATATTACCGATGAACAGTCGTCTTCCGGGGGTACGGCGTCATGAACATGGAATTTTTGCCCTATCTGTATGACGGTGTGCTGCTTCTGCTTGTGGTAGTGATCGTCTGTCTGTCGGCGCACCGCGGCTTTGTGCGGACGGTCTGTCTGCTGTTCGGCGGCGTGATCGCGGCGGTCGGCGGGGGCTGGGCGTCCGATTGGCTGAGAACGCCCGTGTTTACTACTTTTTTGAAAAAACCGCTCACCGAGACGGTGGAAAAGGCTTTGAGCCGCGGCGGCGCTGCCGCAGACCCGATCTCGGCTTTGCCGCGGTTCCTCTCTTTGCTGACCGAGGGCTTTTTCGGTTCGAAGGAGGAGGCGGCGTTTCAGGTGGAGCTGGCGTCCCGCTCGGCGGCGGAGGGGATCGTGGAATCCGCGCTTCGTCCCGCCGTGGAATCGCTCATCGGCGTGGTGATCTTTCTGATCGTGTTTGCCCTTTTGTGCCTGCTGGTCTGGTTCCTTTCCCGCGCATTGATGCTGGTCGATCACCTGCCGGTGGTCTCCACGCTCAATCATTTTCTCGGCGGCGTGTTCGGTCTGCTTCAGGCCATGATCGTGATCCTGATCGCGGCGGCAATCCTCCGCCTTGTCATACTTCTTTCGGGGGACGGTATCAGCTGGCTGAATACCGAGTTGATCGGGAAAACGAAGATTCTTAACATTTTTTACACACTTCATCTATTTGTAGGCGGTTCGGTTGGGGTATCATAAAGCATGGACCGCTGTATCATGAATCCGAGGTGAGAGAAATTATTATGCTTTGCAGCAGATGCAAAAAACGGCCTGCCGTTGTGTTTATGACCCATATGAAGGACGGAAAGCCGGTCAATGAAGGTCTGTGCATTCGGTGCGCCAGTGAGTTAAAGCTCCCGCAGGTGGAGCAGGCGATGAAGGCAATGGGGGTCACGCCGGAGGACATTGAGGAGATGAGCGATCAGCTCATGGAGGTCATGGACGGCGAGAACTTCGAGATGGGCGGCGCGGACACCATGCCGAACTTTTTGCAGCAGATGTTCGGGATCAATGCCGAGCAGGGACAGCCTCCCGAGGGCGCGGCGCCGCCTCGCCCCAAGCGGGAAAAAGGGAAGGGCAAGAGCAAGGATAAATATCTTTCTGCCTACTGCACCCACCTGACCGAAAAGGCAAGGCAGGGACAGCTTGACCCGGTGATCGGGCGGGACGAGGAAATTTACCGCGTCACCCAGATCCTCTCCCGCAGAAGCAAGAATAATCCCTGCCTGATCGGGGAGCCGGGCGTCGGCAAAACCGCCATTGCGGAAGGAATTGCCCAGCGGATCGCCGCACAGCAGGTGCCGTTTCGCCTGCTGGATAAGGAGATCTATTTGCTCGATTTGACTTCGCTGGTCGCCGGTACGCAGTTTCGCGGTCAGTTTGAAAGTCGGGTCAAGGGTCTGATCGACGAGGTAAAGGCAAAGGGAAATGTGATTTTGTTTATCGACGAGATCCATACCATTGTCGGTACCGGCGATTCCGAGGGAGCCATGAGCGCGGCGAATATTTTAAAGCCGGCGCTGTCCCGCGGCGAGATACAGGTGATCGGCGCGACCACCTTCCACGAATATAGAAAGCATATCGAAAAGGATTCGGCGCTGGAACGGCGGTTCCAGCCGGTCAAGGTGGAGGAGCCCTCTATCGAGGACACGGTCAAGGTGCTGCTGGGCGTCAAGAGCTATTATGAGCGGCATCATAAGGTGCAGATCTCGGACGCACTGGTGCGCCGCGCCGTCATGCTGTCGGAGCGGTATATCACCGACCGATTTTTGCCCGATAAGGCGATCGACTTGGTGGACGAAGCCTGTGCCTGCGCTTCGCTGAAAAGCAAGGAGCTGCATAAGTATGAAAAGCTCAATCACCATTTGCAGGAGGTTTCCGAGCAGGTTCACGAGCTGGAGGAAAGCAATGCCGATTACGATCAGCTGGTCGAGCGGCGCGCCGAGGAAAACTGTATTCGGCAGGAGTTAAAATTCCTCGAGCCGCAGATACAGAATATTCCCGTCACCGAGGATGATCTTGCCCGCGTGATCGAGCTTTGGACGGGGATTCCGTCCGCCAAGATCAAGGAATCGGACCTCAAGAAAATTTCCGATCTGCCTGATCGGCTGCGGGCGAAAATTGTCGGGCAGGACGAGGCAATCGACCTGATTGCCGCCGCGATTCGCCGGAGTCGGGTGCAGCTTTCGCCTCGCCGCCGTCCCGCGTCCTTTATCTTTGTGGGACCGACCGGCGTGGGAAAAACCGAGTTGGTCAAGGTGCTTGCAAACGAGCTTTTCGATTCGGTCGAGCCGCTGATCCGGCTGGACATGAGCGAGTTTATGGAGAAGCATACCGTTTCCCGCTTGATCGGCGCGCCTCCGGGATATGTTGGCTTTGAGGAAGCGGGTCAGCTCACCGAGAAGGTGCGGAGAAAGCCTTATTCGGTGGTGCTGTTTGACGAGATTGAAAAGGCACACCCCGATGTGCTGAATATCCTACTCCAGATTCTGGACGAGGGCAGGATCACCGACGCACAGGGCAGAACGGTGAATTTTGAAAACACGGTGTTGGTGATGACCTCCAATGCCGGCTCCGGCGACGCTTCGGGCGTGGTCGGCTTTGAGCGGAGCGAGGCGGATACCTCCCGCGAAAAGGCGATGAAAGGGCTTCGGGAGCTGCTCCGACCGGAGTTTATCGGTCGGGTGGACGAGATCGTGGTGTTCCGCCCGCTTTCGGAGGAAAATATCCGGCAGATCGTCCGGCTGATGCTGGATGAACTGATAGAGCCGCTGAAACAGCGGAATATCATTTTGAAGTATGACGACGCCGCCGTGGAGCGGCTTGCCAAGGACGGCGGCAACAGCAAGTACGGCGCACGCGATCTCCGCCGCACCATTCGCAAAGAGGTGGAGGATAAGATCGCCGCTCTGCTGGTGGATCGGTTTGACGATCCGCCTGCCGGTCTTGCCGTCACGGCGGACGAAACCGGCATCCTGCTCCGCACCCTTTAGCGGTTAATCCATCGGCATACTTCGTCAAAGCTTCCGTCTTTGTCAAAACCTCCCTTGTGAAAGGGCGCTCTTGCCGAGATTATGTTGCGTGTGGGACTGTGAATCCCACCACCATGCTGCGCATGGTCCCCCTCCCTTTGACAAGGGAGGCTCTGGCGACCAAGCAGGCTTTGATAAAAATATTAGTAAAATATGCTGACGGAAGATTTCACTAGTCAAGCTGCCGGAAGATTTTATTGTTTCACTTATCCTATTTTCAACCGCAAAGCTTCCGTCTTTGTCAAAACCTCCCTTGTGAAAGGGAGGGGGACCGCGCGAAAGCGCGGTGGAGGGATTCACAATCCGTCAAAGCCGACTGAAACGGTCAATACCCATGTCAAAAGCTTCGCCGCTTTTGTGACAATATTTCATTGTCTGTCGTTTTTTGACAAACAAAAAGCCGCCCGTTAGGGCGGCACGCATCAAACAGCAAAGCAGACGGAAACCGTTCGCTCGGTCTGTCGAAAAGCGATCAGTAACGGAACTATTTTTAATCCGTCACGGAGGCGGACATGCGCCGCCGCAGTGACACCATGAGAGGAAACCGGCGAAGGCGGCGTCAGAATTGGCGTTAAGCCAAGCCGGTTTTCGACGAAAAGGGGGAATCGGGGGAAAAACAAAGAACAAGGCGAGTAAAACGAGCCGCAGTGATTTTGTTTGTCCCTCGAAAGCGTGGCGATTTTATTGCCACGCTTAAGCAGACGATTTCCGTCTGCTTTTTGCGTATAGAAGTGCGATTTTAGAATTCATCTTATGTGGAGTGCAATCATTCGTTCACGCGCGTTCGAGCACGCAAAGCATTCTTTCGCCGTCTTTCGTGACAACCGATACGCCCTCGCTGCATGATGCGGCAGCTTCAAACACGAAAGGGATTGCGGTATGCCCATATGGATCGATCAAGCCGAATTTGCCGTCCTTTTTAACGGCGGCGTATCCTTCGCTGAAGGAATAAACCATGTCAAATTCTATCGGTATCATCAGCTTCCCATACCGATCGATAAAGCCATACTTGTTCTCCTTTTTTACAACCGCACGCTCTTCGCTCAGATCGCCGATCTCATCAAAATCAAGGCTTTCATAAGCATTTTGATGGATCTTTATGAGTGTGACGTTCCCTTTATCATCTGCCGCGAGATAATCTTTGCCAAAGGGACGAATGGAGCTGAATTTACTCGGTATCACTTCATTCCCAAACAGATCGATCACGCCATAGCTTGGGTTATTTTGCAATTTGGCGCCTGCTATGGCATATCCGTTTTCAAAAATCCCGATATAGTCATATTTGGCATTCGGCGTGAGGACAATATCTCCGTTTTTATCGATCACACCCACTTCATGATTTTTCACAACGGTGGCGTACCCGTTATGGAATTCTGTATTTATCTTCGGGAAACGCTGGATATCAAACTGAAAGTCGATCACAACATCGCCCTTTTTGTTGATATAGCCCGTCTTGCCATCTTTCACCACGATGGCTAAATCTTCATAGAAATCATACGCCATGTCGTAGTCGAACGGGATCACAGTGTTACCCATTTTATCCACATAACCCCATTTCTCGCCTTTTTGCACGGCGGCAAGATGTTCGGAAAAATGGAATGTATTATCATATGCAAAAGGAACGCAGACCTCATGGGAAGTATTGACATACCCGAATTTACCCTCTTTGTTGATTAAGGCGGCTCTGCCTTCTTCAAATCGCGGAAAATGCACAAATTTCGGTTGATCTTTTACCACAAACCTGCCAAAGTAAACTGTCGGTATGACCTCAAAAGCTGTTTTATCGATATATCCCACATGAAAATTCGTAATATGATCTCTTACAAAAGCTAAGCCCTCATGAAAATCGCCGACAAAATCATAATTTTGCTTCATGGGTATCAAGGAATACTGTACCATCTCATTGCCTCCTAAAGTTATATCTATTGCGGTTACCAATCATTTTGTGACTGCTGATCGTTGCTATGTTGTCTGCGGCTTTTTGAATCCCTCCACCGCTTCGCGGTCCCCCTCCCTTTGACAAGGGAGGCACTGGCGACCAAAGAGGTTTTGATAAAAATTTTAACAAAATGGGCTGGCGGAAGACTTCACTTATTTTCACTTATCCCATTTCCAACCAATAAGTTGCCGTCTTTGTCAAGACCTCCCTTGTCAAAGGGAGGGGGACCATGCGGCAGCATGGTGGTGGGATTCACAGTCCACAAAACAAAATTGACCGCCTTCCCAATCTGCCACCGACTGCTTCTCCTCATCAGATAAAGGGAGCTTCCGGCAAAGCTTCGGCAATCGCCTTCAGCTTTCCATATACCTCCGAATAATTCTCACAGGTGTAATTCCATTTTGAATTGGAATAACAGGTCGGATAAAAATGCAAATTGCCCCACTGGATATAAATATCCGCTTCCGGTTCCCGTTTTGCAGAAAAGGTGAGCTTTGGATTCCTGACGCTTCGAACCACTGCCGAAACTTCATCGAGCTTTTCTGAATCAAGGCTCCTTGAGACAAGGTTGCCGTTTTGATAAAACGATAGTTGGTAATGGGGATTCGGGATATGATAGTCAGAGGACACGGGCACACCAAAAAATCCGCTCCATATCAGCGCCAGAAAACTGCCGCAAAGCATCACCGCGATGACAAGCACACACAGTTTATGGTTCCTTTTTAGAAAATTCATGCCTACACCTCCAAAAGACCGGCAGACTATTGGCGTAAGATATTCTTTTCATTCCAATGCTATTTCCCATGGACCGGTTAAGGATTTTTCTTCTCTTTCTTGGGTCAGATAGGAGATTTCCGGAATGATAATTTTCAGATGCTCTGCGTCCGCCGGAATTTCAAACGAATGAAAATGCCAAAAGCTTGCTATCGTCAAGGAATCATTCTCCGGATACTTGTTTTTCATATCGGGATAAGTTACCCCATTTTCATCTTCCATATATATCTCCTTTTCGGAAAAACCGAGCTGATGATTATCAATCAAGAAAATGTCATCTTCGGAACCTCTGATCGCATCATCAGGAAGTATGGCGCTGATGTATACCGTCATGCTTGAATCGTTTTGATATACATTAGCCGCTAATGTCACATCATTTACGGCAGCATGAGGTAAATCCTTTCGGAACGTCTCGGCGTTGTAAACGGGGATCAATCGAATGTCCCCCAACAACGCTCCGTCTGCATAAAGAGATACTGTTACATCGCTTTTCTTGTCTATTTTGGGCAAACGGTAGCTAAGCCTTGTGGAACCCCCATATGACTTTGTATAATCCCCACATTCTTTCCCGTTATAGTACAACTGGTAATCCGGAAATCCGGCTTGCGTAAAGGTCATGCCCTCTGTCGTACGGTAATAAAACAGCTCCAGATAGATTCTCCGATCTTGAATATAAGCAGAGAGTATTTGATGGGTATAGCCGTCTTTCTCAAAGGAAACGGAGCCTTCAATGGAATGACTGACCCGGTTATCGTCCCCCAAAAATGTGGAACCCTTCCCCGGTATAGATATCAGATAACTTGAAATGGCGGCAACCGGGAGCGCACATACTGCAAAAATCCAAACAGCGATGATCCAGATTTTCACACGATTCGGCTTTCTATTCCTTTCTTCCGCTGTCCCTGTTAATTCATAATGGATATATGGTACTCTTGTCGCAGCCAATAAATGCTTTGAGGCATCACTGATTCGCTTCTCAAATTCCTGTTCCATCATGATCCCTCCCACTCCGTTTTGATTTTGCGGACAGCGCGATAAAAGCGTGATTTTACGGTGGATAAAGGCAGCTTTAAAATCCGACTGATTTCCTCAAAAGACAGATCATGATAAAAGTGCAGTATGATAACGGTCTGCTCTGCTTTTTTCAAATCAGATACGATGCTAAAAAATTCTATATCACTCTTATCAATCGTTGGACTAAAAAAGGCTTCTACATCGTCTGAAGGCAGTAACCGTTTTCGTTTATGATATATTTTATAGCTTTCATGAATCAGTACTTTGGCTACCCATATGTGAAATGAATCCCAATCCCGTATTTGTCCGCTTTTCTTTAAGGCTTTATAAACAGTTTCCTGTACGGCGTCTTCCGCATCTTCTTTGTTTTTCAAAATGCAATAGGCTGATAAATACAGTCTTGACTCCATAGGGTGCAGCTTTTGCTGCACTGCTGCATATAAACTGTTTTCCTCCATTCCTCACCTACTCCCCTTTCTTGCCGCCCCCGGGATTAATCCTCTATAAAATAAGATTCTTCTAACGCCAAAATAGTTTCATGTAAATGGAAAATTTTGTGCGGCAAGCGGTCTGTGATTGCTCACTTTCGTACAATAAGCCATGAAACAAGATGAATGATGTCAGAAAGCATCACTCATTCTTAGTTATGTTGGAGTGCAATCATTCGCTCACGAGTGTTCGAGCACGCAAAGCATTCTTTCGCCGTTTTTCGTGACAACCGATACGCCCTCGCTGCATGATGTGGCAGCTTCAAACACGAAAGGGATCGCAGCATGCCCATTTGGATCGATCAAGCCGAATTTGCCGTCCTTTTTAGCGGCGGCGTATCCTTCACTGAAGGAAAATGTACAAATCTCGGTTGATCTCCTACCACAAACCTGCCAAAGTAAACTGTCGGTATGACCTCAAAAGCTGTTTTATCGATATATCCCACATGAAAATTCGTAATATGATCTCTTACAAAAGCCAAGCCCTCATGAAAATCGCCCACAAAATCATAGTTTCGCTTCATGGGTATCAAGGAATACGCTGCCATCTCATCGCCTCCTAAAGTGATATCTATTGCGGCTGCAAATCATTTTGTTTAGAGGAACGCTTTTAATTAGTGTAACAGATTATTGATCATAAGTCAACTAATTTAATAGAATAATTCAACCTAAATAGTAGAAACCGCGTATATTATTTAACCATATTTTGAAATGGGGTTTAATTATGGTTGAGTTTGGAAAAATTCTAAGGTCATTGAGAATAAAGGCTGGGCTGACTCAAAAGCAATTAGCAGAGAAAATGGGAGTCACATCGTCCGTTGTCAGTTATTATGAGTTATCTGAGCGCAATCCGTCACCGGAGATACTGGTGAAGCTGTCCCATATTTTTCATGTAACGACTGACTATTTGTTGGGAATAGAACGGGAAAAGAATGATTCGCTGGATATCAAAGGGCTGAGCAAGGAAGAAGTTGGTTTATTAGAACATATGATTGCTGTTTTAAGAGATCGAAAAAATCAGCGTTTTTGACGTGATTCCATTATCAGCCGCTCTACAGCTCGATTTTCCGGTCGGAAAGTCTGCCGCCGTACCGGACGCAACCGGCGGCGAGGATCATTTCGACCAGGATGGGCAGCCATGCGGGCAGCAGCCCGATCAGGCTCAACAGGATCAAAATCCCCCGAACGGCCAGCATCAGCCAAAACAGCAGCCGCAGCCGGTGGACGGTCTCAACGGTCAAAAGCTTCACCTCAGCCAGCAGCCGCAGATCGCGGTGGGTCATCATGATATCGGGCGGCGTTTGGAAAAGGGAATCGTTCAGTCCGACCGAGATGCTGACCGAAGCATCGGACATCGCGGGCGCCTGCCGCTCCCAATCGCCGATAAAGGCGCAGTTTTCGCCCTGTTCCTGCAGCGCCCGTACCAGTACGGCGGCGGAACGGGGCGTTTGTCTTGCGTGCCAGTTGATGATCCCGCAGGGATCGCTGACCTGTTTGACTGCCGCCGGATCCGCATTGCTGATCAAAATGGTGTCAGCCACGCCGACCTCGTGCATCGTGCGCGCAATCCCAAGGCTTTCCTGCGGCACTTTACCGCTCAGCAGAAAAGACCCCAGATATACGCCGTCCCGCGCAAGATAAAACACCCGGTCTTCCAGTTCGTCGGGAAGCAGGGCGGGACGAACCGCTTCCTTTGAGAAAAACACCGCGTCGCCGCAGTAGACGTCATGCCCGCCGATCTTTCCCGAAGCCCCGTGTTCGGAGCAGGTATGCTCTTGGGCGGTCAGCGGGTGGAGCCTGCCGCCGTATGCCCGGATCGCTTTGCCGACCGGACTGTCCCAGCCGTTTGCCAGCGAGACGGCCTGCAGCAGCAGGTGATCCGGCTCCACTCCGTTTGCCGGACGGAGCTCAACGACTTCCGGCTCGGCGTCTGCCAGCACCGCCTGATGATCCAGCAGGATCAGATCGGCGTCTGCCAGATTGCGGATACTGTCTGCGGTTTTGAACACACAGCCTCTTTCAAGCGCCGCGGCAGAAGCGGAAAGGATGGTAAGCGGAAGAAACGCCGTCGGCAGCAGGGAGGAGGAAACGGTCAGTATAACCGCCAGCCGCACAAGACCGCCCGACAGATCGGAGAGGTGCAGTAACGGAAAGAGGATCGCCGCCGCCAGCCCGATCAGAAAACACAGGGGAGACAGCCAGCGGAGCAGTTTCAAGGGCAGCCCGGAAATCGCCGCCGTTTCCCGCGGCAGCCGGTACAAAAGGTCGTGCACCCGCGTGGCGGTCGATTCGTCCTGCGTTGCCGTGACCGTGCAGATCAGGGTATCGCCTCGGTTGATCGCGCCGGAGGGGATCAGGTCGCCCTTTGCCGTTTTGCGCACCGTTTCCCTGCCGGTAAACGGCATAAGGTCGATTTCGCCGCAGTCGCTGTCACACCGGCAGTCCAGCGGTATCCTTTCCCCGGTTTTCACGGCAACGGCGTCGCCCGGGCGCAGGTTCTCCGCCAAAGCGGGCAGACGGTTGCCCCGTGCGTCCACCAGCGTGGCGCGTTCCGGTACCGGACACAGCCGCCCGGAAAGGATCCTGCTTTTGCGGCAGCAGAGCCGCCGGATCAGATAAAGCCCGATGCGGTAGATCACCAGTATCCAACCGGCGGCGGTCAGCTCCCCCACGGCGGCCAGCACCGGTACGGAAAGCAGGATCGAAAGCGAAGCGCCGATCCGCCGGTTTTTGAGGTCGGAAAGGGCGGCCAACGCCGTTTTCCAGCCCGCAAGGAGCAGAGCCGCGATCTGTAAGAGCAAGGCTGCGGTTTGGGGAACGGAAAGCGCTGCGATAATCAGAAAAACCGCAGCAAGCAGAGTGGAAAGCTGTACCGGTTCAAAGCGGGGAAGCTTCTCGCAAAAATCCGTTATGCCCGGTTCAACCGAAATAAAGCGAAGCCGCGGTGTTTTATCTTCCAGTGGCATAGGGCACGCTCCTTTGTTTGTCATTTTTCGCAAATATTGTAGCATAAACCGGTGTATTTTGTCAATTTGGGAGAGAGGGCGGCAGTGTGAAAGCCTTTTTTCTCAACGGCTATTGACGAACCGAACTTTTGCTTTTATAATAGTAAAGTATGGAAATAAAGGGGGCGATCGTATGCAGCTTACCGGCGCACAGGCAATGATAAAATGTCTGGAAGCGGAAGGCGTCAAGGTGATCTTCGGCTATCCGGGCGCTGCGATCTGCCCGTTTTACGATGCGCTGACCGGTTCTTCCATCCGCCATATTCTGGTGCGGCAGGAGCAAAATGCCGGTCATGCCGCGTCCGGCTATGCCCGGATCACCCGCCGTCCCGCCGTTTGCGTGGCGACCTCCGGCCCGGGCGCTTTGAACCTGCTCACCGCGGTGGCGACCGCCTATGTGGACTCGGTTCCGCTGGTGGTGATCACCGGTCAGGTGGCGCGTTCGCTGATCGGGAAGGACGTCTTTCAGGAGGCGGACGTCACCGGCGCGGCGGAGCCGTTTGTCAAGCACAGCTACCTCATCAAGGATGTAAAGGATTTGCCCCGTGTCTTTAAGGAGGCGTTTTATATCGCCGGCACCGGCAGGCAGGGACCCGTTTTGATCGATGTGCCGGTCGACGTCCAGAATGAACGGTTTTCCTTTTCCTATCCCGATTCGGTCAATATCCGCGGCTATAAGCCCACGGTGAAGGGTCACGCCGGTCAGATCAAAAAGGTGGCGCAGGCGATCACCGAGGCACAGCGTCCGCTGATTGTGGCGGGCGGCGGCTTGTTCGCAACCGAGGCGCGGTACCGGCTGGTGGAGCTTGCCGAGCGGTGTGAGATTCCGGTCGTCACCACCATGATGGGGATCGGCGGGATCCCGACCGAACACCCGCTTTATTACGGTATGCTGGGTATGCACGGGAAGCAGGTCGCCAACCGTGCCACACAGGAGGCAGACCTTCTTTTCGTGATCGGCGCAAGACTGGGGGATCGCGCCGTGTCCAATCCGGCTCTGCTGGAAGGACGGCTGCGGGTGGTGCATATTGACATTGATCCGGCGGGAAGAATATGGAAGCCAATATCCCGCTGGTGGGGGACGCAAATGTGATCCTCGGCCAGCTTCTGGAGCAGGTGCCGGAATGCACCCATTCCGCATGGCGGAATATGCTGGATCGCAGGCGGGAGGAGTACCGCCCGCAGCTGCGGCAGTTTGACGGGTGTATCAATCCGAAGCTCTTTTTGGAGCGCTTGTCCGAGCTTGCCGACCCCGATGCGGTCGTGGTCGCAGATGTGGGACAAAACCAGATTTGGACGGCCAATCATTTTAAGATCAGGGAAGGCCGCTTTCTCACGACCGGCGGCATGGGTACGATGGGGTACTCGCTCGGCGCCGGAATCGGCGCCAAGCTGGCGGAACCGGAGCGTCAGGTCATCACGGTGGGCGGCGACGGCTCGTTTCAGATGCAGATGATGGAGCTTGCCACCATGTGCCAGCATCAGGTGCCGCTCAAGATGGTCATTATGTCAAACCTCCGGCTGGGCATGGTGTATGAGCTTCAAAAGAATAACTTTGCCGGGAACTACTCCGGCGTGTTTTTAGACGGCAGTCCCGATATCCCGAAGCTCGCCGGCGCATATGGGATTCCGGCAGAGCGGATCCATTCGATGGATCAGGCGGACGCGGCGATCGGCAGACTTTTGAAAGCGGACACGCCCTATCTGCTGGAATGTATCGTGAATCAGGACGAAAGCAGCCTGTAAGGGGTGAGAGGATGAAATATACCATTTCCACTCTGGTGGAGAACCATGCCGGCGTGCTTTCCCGGATCGCCGGGCTGTTTTCCCGCCGCGGCTTTAATATCGACAGTCTTGCCGTCGGCGTGACGGAGGATCCCACCGTCTCCCGCGTCACCATCGTGGTGGACGGGGATGATTATATGGTGGAGCAGGTGGATAAGCAGCTCAATAAGCTGATCGATGTGATCAAGCTCAAGTCTTTCCCTGCCGACGAGCTGGTGCGGAGGGAGCTTGCCATGGTCAAAATCGGCGCGAAGGCGTCCGAGCGGGGAGATCTTTTGAGCCTCTCCAAGATCATGGGCGGGAGGATCTGCGATCTGTCGAGCGACACCATGACGATCGAGCTTTCCGCCGAAAGCGAACGGCTGGAGGAATATCTGGAACTGCTGCGCCCTTATGGGATCCGTGAGCTGGTGCGTACCGGAACCATCGCGCTGCAAAAGGGGAATGTCAGCTTCGGCTGACGGATCATCACGGACTTAACTCCGACGGCTTCAAACGCCGGGGCGAGGTTAGATAGATTTTTTATTAAAGGAGGCCATTATCATGGCAAAGATGTTTTATGAGAACGATTGTAATTTGAGCTTGCTGGACGGCAAGACCGTTGCAGTCATCGGCTACGGCAGTCAGGGTCATGCTCACGCGCTGAACCTGCATGAGAGCGGCGTGGATGTGATCGTCGGGCTGTATGAGGGCTCCAAGTCCTGGAAGATCGCCGAGGACGCCGGATTGAAGGTCGCCACCGTTGCGGAGGCTTCCAAGGCGGCGGATCTCATTATGATGCTGGTACCGGACGAAAAGCAGCCGGATATCTATTATGAATCGGTAGCCCCCTATCTGACCGCCGGCAAGGCGCTTGCGTTTGCACACGGCTTCAATATTCATTTTGAGCAGATCATCCCGCCCGCCGATGTGGACGTCATCATGGTCGCGCCGAAGGGACCGGGTCATACCGTCCGCAGCGAGTATGTTGCCGGTAAGGGCGTGCCCTGCCTTGCCTGCGCGCATCAGGACGCGACCGGCCGTGCTATGGATCTGGCGCTGGCTTATGCGGCGGGGATCGGCGGCAGCCGTGCCGGCGTGCTGGAGACCACCTTCAAGACCGAGACCGAGACCGACCTCTTTGGTGAGCAGGTCGTCCTCTGCGGCGGCGTGACCGCTTTGATGAAGGCAGGCTTTGAGACGCTGGTGGACGCCGGATACGATCCGCAGAACGCCTACTTCGAGTGCATCCATGAGATGAAGCTGATCGTTGACCTCATCTATGAGGGCGGCTTTGCCAAGATGCGCTACTCCATTTCGGATACCGCCGAGTTCGGCGATTATGAGACCGGCAAGCGGATCATCACCGATGAGACCAAGGCGGAGATGCGTCAGGTACTCAAGGAGATTCAGGACGGCACCTTTGCGCTCAAGTGGATCACCGAGAATAAGATGAACCGCCCGCACTTCCGCGCACAGCGGCATATCGAGGCTTCTCATCAGCTGGAAAAGGTCGGCAAGGAGCTTCGGAAGATGTACTCCTGGAACAACGAAGACTAATCACAAATTATGCAAAACGGCTCGCCTCATAGGCGAGCCGTTTTCAATATTGATTGTTTTTCCCTCTCGGTTGTGATACAATGGTGGTAAGGATGTGATAACATGGAACTCTATTTTTCTCTTGCCGCACTGATTGCGGCGATCGCGACTTTGCTGGTCGTGCTGCTCAAAAAGCCTGCCGGCGATCCGAAAATAGATTTGCTGTCCCAAAAGCTGGAGCTGACCGCCGGAGCAACCGAGCGGAAGCTGGAACAGCTTTCTGGTAAAATGGGTGATCTGACCGAGAAAAACCATACCCAGCTTGCCGAGATGCTCCGACAGCAGCAGGATGCGGGCGACCGCCAGACCAAACGGGTGGGCGAGTTTATGGAGCAGATGCAGCAAAGCAACGAAAAAAAGCTGGAGGAAATGCGGAAAACGGTGGACGAAAAGCTGACCGAAACGCTCAATACCCGTTTGTCCGCCTCTTTCCAAACGGTGTCCAAACAGCTGGAGGATGTGTATAAAAGCCTCGGCGAGATGCAGCGGCTTTCGACCGATGTGACCGGCAGCGTAAAGGGACTCAACCGCATTCTCACCAATGTGAAATCCCGCGGCACATGGGCGGAGGTGCAGCTGGGGAATATTCTGGACGAGACCATTCCCGGTATGTATGAGACCAATGTGAAAACCAATCCCAAATACAACGGACAGGTGGAGTTCGCGGTCAGGATCCCTTCAATGCAGGACGATACCGTCACATGGCTCCCGATCGACTCCAAGTTCCCAATGGAGGATTACGCCCGTCTGGCGGCCGCCGCGGAGGAAGGGGACGCGGCGGGACTGGAAGCGGCGCGAAAGGCGCTGGAACGGCGAGTGCAGGACGAGGCAAAGCTGGTGCGCCAGTACATAGCGCCGCCCGAGACCACGCCCTTTGCGATTTTGTATCTCGCCACCGAGGGGCTGTATGCCGAGATCATGTCCTCCCGCAGCGGGTTGGCGGAAAAATTGCAGGCACAGGGGATCATGGTCGCGGGTCCCTCTACCGTTACCGCTCTGCTCAATTCGCTTGCCATGGGCTTTCGCACCATGGCGATCAACAAAAAGGCGGAGGAGGTCTGGCAGGTGCTGGGGGTCGCCAAGGCACAGTATGAGAAGTTCGGCGATCTGCTGCAAAAGGCACGGAGAAAGGTGGAGGAAGCCGGAAAGGTGTTGGATGACGCCGATCGTCGCAACAACATCATTCAAAAGCGGCTTAAGAATGTGGAAACGCTCGATTCTCCCGAAGCCGCCGAGTTGCTTTTGCCGGAGGAATAAGATGCTCACAAACGACCGGATCATGCAGATCGCTTTGGAGCAGTCGGCAATCGACAGCGGCTGTGCGCCGTCCGATTTTCTGGCGCCGGAGCATAAGATCGTCCTTTCCCGACCGCATCAGGCGGCACGGCGGTATTTGCAGCTTCCGTTTGACTGTGACCTCACTTCCTATGGGGACTATGTGGTGGCGTCGGTCTCGCCCGAGGTGAAGGACGCGGTTGCCGACTATCTCTCCGGCTGTGACGCCGCCCTTTGCTTTGAGACGCCGCGGCTCCATCTGCTGGAGGAAGCGCTGTCCCCCTTTGGGCTGTCGGTCTGCTTTATGGCGGAGTATTTCCTGCCGGATACCCGGCAGCTTCGGCAGCTCACCTGCGGGTATGAAACCCACTTGCTGGAGACAGAGGAACTGGCAAAACTCGATCACGCGTTTTGGCATAACGCTTTGTCAACCGAGCGCCCGCAGCTGGACCGGCTGGCGGTCGGCGCCTATGATCGGGGAGAATTGGTGGGATTGGCGGGTGCTTCCGCCGACTGTGATACCATGTGGCAGATCGGGATCGATGTGCTGCCCGCCTATCGGCGGCAGGGGATCGCCTCGGCATTGGTCTCGCAGCTTGCCCTTGCAGTATTAAGCCGCGACTTGGTGCCGTTTTACTGCTGTGCCTGGTCGAATATCCGCTCGGCGCGTACCGCCATTCGCGCCGGCTTTCGCCCTGCATGGGTCACCGTCACCGCCAAGAAAAAAGAATTTGTAACAAAAATGTATGATAGAACAAGGCTGTAAAAGTAACACCGCCCCGCATAAAAGCGGGGCGGTGTTTTATCCGATATTCTTTGTAAGAAAGTCCGATACCGTTTGCCAGTAAGTATCGGGATCGGTCAGCGCGGCGGCGTTGTGACCGGCGCCTTCGATCAGACAAAGCTCATTCTGCTCGGACGGGTGGCAGTCATAAAGGGACTGCACCGTGTTCGGCGGAAGAGTGTCGTCCGCACTGCCGCCGAGGAACAGGATCGGCAGATGCGCCTGCTCGACGGATTTGACTGCCGAGCCGTCGGTCATCACGCTGTATGCGGCTTTTGCGCTCACCATATTGCTGAGGAAGGTCAATAGCGGCTGAGCGGGCAGGCGCAGGGTCTTTTTGATCTGGTGGCGAAACAGTGTCTGCAATTCGGCATAGCTGCTGTCCGCAATGATGGCGGATACCTGTTTCGGCAGACCCGACTGCACCGATAAAAGCGCCGCCGCGCCGCCGGTAGAAAGCCCGAACAGTACGATTTTAGCGTCCTCACGCTGCTTTACCAGATAATTGCACCAGGCGACAATATCCTTCCGTTCGACCCAGCCCAGTCCCAGCGTGTCGCCTTCGCTTTTGCCGCAGCCGCGCAGATCGGGCAGCAGCACATTGTATCCCAGCTCGTAAAACCGTGCGCCGTAGGCGGCCATTGATTCGGCGTCCCCACGGTAGCCGTGCGCGATCAGCGCGTACCGGTCGGAATCGGGGTGGCTGACAAGATACCCGTGCAGGATAAGCCCATCCTGTGAAATGCGTACCTCACTGTATGCTGCTTCGGTCAGCCAGTCGGCATCCGGCATTTGGGCGCCGATCCGCTCGGCAGCGGCGGCTTCGGGATACCGCTCGGTCCAAACGGTATTGTCACGCGAAAACCCGATCTGATAATACCGGTTTCCCGCCAAAAAGCCCAGTACAATCAAAAGGATCAGAATGATAATCACCAAAACGACCCTAAGTCTTTTTTTGAATCGGCTCATCGGGAACACCTCCCTTATGTAAGATTACCATATCCCGCAGAAAAAAACAAGATTTTCCTTGACAACCTTTTGCTCATCGGGTATAATATATTCATATAAGGGAGTAATCGGCTCTCGCTTGAGAGTGACGAAGTTCAACATACCCGGGCGCACGCCCTGGCTTCGGATGAAACGATCAGACTTATACATGGCTGCGGCTGTGTATGGGTCTGTTTTTATTTTATAAAAGAAAGGACGAGGAAAATGCTCTATGTAGGATACCTGATTCTGGCGGTTCTGGTGGTTCTTTTCGCGGTCAAGTGCGGAGATTATGTCGATCTCATCGACAAGAAATCGAACCTGAGCGGTGCGTTTATCGGAGGCGTGATTTTAGCGGCGGTCACCTCACTGCCCGAACTGTTCACAAGCCTTTCCGCCACCCTCTGGCTCCATCAGCCGGAGCTTGTGATGGGAAACATCTTCGGCAGTAATCTGTTTAACCTTGCGGTATTGGGATTTTTGATTCTGATTTCCGCCCGTAAATTTCTCACTGCTTATGTCGCTGCCAGTCACCGGCGGGTTCTGGGATTGTGCCTTGTTATCTATCTGCTGGTGGCAATCTATGTCTGGTTCTGCGGCGGCGCAAGATGGCTTTCCTGGATCCCCACGGCGGCGATCTTGTTCATCTATGCCTATGCGATCCGCGATATGTCGGGGGACAGCGGCGGGGAGGACGACAAGGAGGACAATTCGCCTCTCACGCTGCAGCAGGTCGTATTTCGGTTTGTGATCGTGGCGGTCTGCCTGGTGGTTGCCAGCATCATCATCACACAGGTGAGCGACAAAATTTCGGATGCGCTCTCACTCGGCAAGACCTTTGCGGGCGCGTTGCTCCTCGGTGTGGTGACCTCTCTTCCGGAGCTTGCCTCCTGTATCGTACTGCTTCGGCGGAACAACTACAACGCCATGGCGGGGAACCTGATCGGAAGCTGTATCTTCAACTGCACTATCATGTCGCTTTGCGATATCGTCACCTTCTCCGATCCGATCTACAGCAATTCCGGCTCCAGTATGCTTTTGATCGGCTGTCTGGTGGTCAGCACGTTAGCATCATTCTGCCTGCTGCATGAGAAAAAGCGGGACGCCGCACGGCTGCCGGTCACCGCTGTCACCACCGGCGTCTGCGTAGCGGCATATCTCGTGTTTCTGATCTGGGGAAGATAAATTTTGAAATAGTGCTGGACATTTGTAAACCGCTGTGATAAAATGGAAAGCAGGAAAGCACCGTTCCTTTAAGTCAGTCCTGTGAGACGGCAAGGAAATCCGGTTGATTCATACGGGAGTGGTACGCCTGTATCATCAGATCCGATCCGCGCTGTCAAGAGACGGCGCGGATTTTTTGTATGGAGGGATCATATGGTCGGAAAGGTGATTTTGGACGGCGCCGCCATGCAGCGGGCGATCTCCCGCATTTCCTATGAAATATTGGAGCGGAATGCGGGCAGTGCGGACCTTTGCATCGTCGGGATCTGCTCCCGCGGGGTACAGCTTGCCGAGCGGATCGCCGCCCGTCTGTCCGAGATCGAGCAGACGGAGATACCGGTCGGCGCGATCGACATCACCCGCTTTCGGGACGATAAAAAATCCGAAACGGCGGAGGATCGCACCAACCTGCCCTTTTCGGTGGAGAATCAAAATGTGGTTTTGGTGGACGATGTGATGTATACCGGCCGCAGCGCGCGCGCCGCGATCGACGCGGTGATGGCGCACGGTCGTCCGCGCACGATCCGGCTGGCTGTTTTGGTGGATCGCGGGCATCGGGAGCTTCCGATCCGCGCCGACTTTGTGGGGAAAAACCTGCCCACCTCCCGTGAGGAGGAGGTGCGGGTGATGGTCATCGAGCGGGACGGCGTTGATAAAACGATCTTACTGTTCGACCCGATGCGGGAGACGGACGAGGTGGGGGATATCCTGCTGAAAAACGGCGTGATCGCCGCAGTCGGCGGTGAGATCACCGAGCCTGCGGCAGAAATCTTCGACTGCACGGAGCTTACCGTGCTGCCCGGGCTGATTGATATGCACACACATCTGCGGGATCCCGGGCAGACCGAAAAGGAGGATCTCTTCACCGGCTGCGCGGCGGCGGCGGCAGGGGGCGTGACCGGGGTGGTCTGTATGCCGAACACCCGCCCGCCGCTCGATTCGCCCCAGCTGATCGGCGCACTGCTCAGCCGTGCCAAAACGGCAAAAGCGCACGTCTATCCGGTCGCCTGTATGACAATGGGAATGGCGGGGCAGGAGCTTTCCGATTATGCCGCGCTCAAAAAAGCGGGCGCCGTTGCCGTATCGGACGACGGGAAGCCGGTGGCAAGCGCCGGACAGATGCTTTCGGTGATCGGCGCGGCAAAGCAGGCGGGACTGTTGCCGATCTCCCACTGTGAGGATATGACCATCATCAAAAACGGCATCGTCCATGCGGGCGAGACGGCACGCCGTCTGGGTCTGCCGGGTATGCACCGCGCTTCGGAGGACAGCATCACCGCGCGGGAAATTGCTCTTGCCGAGAGCATCGGCGCGCCGATCCACATCGCCCATGTCAGCACGCGGGGCGCCGCGGCGGTGATACGGGACGCAAAAAGGCGGGGTGTGAAGGTCACCGCCGAAACTTGCCCGCACTATTTTATGCTGACCGATGACCTCATCTCATCTCTTGACGCGGACTACCGGATGAACCCGCCTTTGCGGGAGGAGGCGGATCGGCAGGCGATTTTGGAGGCGGTCTGCGACGGCACGATCGACTGTATCGTCACCGATCACGCGCCGCATACACCGGAGGAAAAGGCGGATTTCTACAAAGCGCCGAACGGCGTGATCGGCATGGAAACCTCGTTTGCCGCGTCCTATACCGCGCTGGTGAAAACTGGAAGGCTGACCTTACTCGACCTTGCAAAGAAGATGTCCCTTGCTCCGGCACGGCTTTTGTCCCTGCCCGGCGGCGGGCTTGGCGTGGGAATGCCCGCCGATCTGGCGGTGGTGGATGAAAAAGCAGTATGGAAAGTCGATCCCGAACGGCTGCACGGGAAATCCAAAAACTGTGTCTTTAAGGGACAAACCCTCACCGGCAGGGTGAAAGCAACATTCTTGGCAGGTACGCCTGTCTATCGGGACGAAAATACAGAAAGGAAGTAAAACATATGTCGCTGGATCGTTTGATTAAAGGAATTATCGAGAAAAACAACCCCACGGTGGTGGGACTGGACCCGAAGCTCAGCTATCTGCCGGAGTATCTGCTGAAAGAGGCAATGGCAAACGCGCTCGATCCGCTGACCGGCGCGGCGGACGCGCTGCTGCGCTTCAACCGTGCGCTGATCGACGCCCTTTGCGATATTGTACCGGCGGTCAAACCGCAGTGCGCTTACTATGAGATGTACGGCTGGCAGGGTATGCGTACCCTGTGTGAAACGGTCTCCTATGCACGGGAAAAGGGAATGTATGTCATCATCGACGGCAAACGGAACGACATCGGCTCCACGATGGAGGCGTATGCCGCCGCTCACCTTGGACATACGGCGGTCGGCGAAACACAGCTTCGGGCGTTTGCGGGCGATGCACTGACAGTCAACGGCTATCTCGGCAGTGACGGGATCGACCCACTGCTGACGGTTTGCAAAAAGGAGGATCGCGGCGTCTTTGTGCTGGTCAAGACCTCCAATCCCTCGTCGGGCGAATTGCAGGATCGGATAATCGGGGATCGGCCTGTCTATGAGATCATGGGTGAAATGTGCGAGCAATGGGGCGCCGATCAAATAGGCAAATACGGTTACAGTGCGGTCGGCGCGGTGGTAGGCGCCACCTATCCCGAGCAGCTTTCCCTGCTGCGGCAAAAACTGCCGCACACCTTTTTCCTGGTGCCGGGCTACGGCGCGCAGGGCGGCGGCGGAAAGGGCGTTGCCGGCGCGTTCGACCAAAACGGGATCGGCGCGGTGGTCAACTCCTCCCGCGGGATCATCTGTGCGTATCAAAAAGAGGGCTGTGATCCTCACGATTTTGCGGGAGCCGCCCGCAGAGAAGCACTGAGAATGCAGAAGGACATCACCGAAAATCTTTAACCCTTTTGGAGGCGGGAATATGCAGGAACAACACAAACGCTGGCTTCTTTTGGCGGACGGCACTCTGTTTGAGGGGTACGGCTTCGGTGCGGATAAGACCGTGGTGGGCGAGACCGTGTTTGCCACCGGCATGACCGGTTATCAGGAAACGCTGACCGATCCCAGCTATTACGGGCAGATCGTCACCCAAACCTTCCCATTGGTCGGGAATTACGGGATCAATTCGTTCGATTTTGAATCCGACCGCTGCTATCTCAGCGGCTATATCGTGCGGGAGTGGTGTGAACTTCCCTCCAACTTCCGCTCAGAAAAGACGCTGGACGCCTTTTTGAAGGAGCAGGGGATCGTGGGACTTTGCGGGATCGACACCCGCCGTCTTACCCGGATCATTCGGGAGAGCGGCGTGATGAACGGGGTGCTGACCGATCAAAAGCCGGAGCCGGACTACTGGCTGCCGCAGCTAAAACGCTTTACGATCCAAAACGCCGTCCGGTCTGTGACCTGCGATATGCCGCATATTACCAAAGCAGAGCCGGAGCGCTTTCGGGTGACCCTGATGGACTACGGCTATAAGCATAATATCGAGCGGGAGCTTGTGAAGCGTGGCTGCACCGTAACGGTGCTGCCTGCCACCGCCACCGAGGCGGAAATTCTCGCCACTAGGCCGGACGGGATCATGCTCTCAAACGGACCGGGCAATCCGGCGGAGAATACTGAGGCGATCGAAACGCTTCGCGCTTTGCGCGCGCATCGGATCCCCACTTTCGGCATCTGTCTGGGGCATCAGCTTTTGGCGCTTGCCAACGGAGCGGTGACCGAAAAGCTCAAATACGGGCATCGGGGCGGAAATCAGCCGGTTATTGATCTTCGGCTGGATCGCACCTTTGTCACTAGTCAGAACCACGGCTACGCAGTGGTGAACGATTCGATCCCGCCGGAGGTGGGCGAGGTGAGCCACAAAAATGCCAACGACGGCACCTGCGAAGGAGTGCGGTATCACGGAGTACCCGCGTTTACGGTGCAGTTTCACCCCGAAGCCTGCGGCGGACCGCAGGACACCG
>CANQKG010000005.1 GCA_947624425.1 uncultured Clostridia bacterium
GAACGCCGCACGGGTCATGATGTCCCGCGGCTTTAGGTCCTTTTCCACCAGCCGCACGACCTGCATACCCGCTTCCTTCGCCAGCCGCAGCCGCTCGGAGTAAACAGCGGGGCAGGTGCCGTTTCCGGGCAGACCCATGCCCAGCACCTCGGTGAGGCAGTTCATGCTGTTGGCGGTGAACATACCGGAGCAGGAACCGCAGGTCGGGCAGGTATGCTCCTCATATTCCTTGAGCTCCGCGTCCCCGATCTCGCCGACACGGTACCGGCTGACCGCCTCCGACACATTCGAGTAGCTGACCATCTCCCCTTTGATATGCCCTGCCAGCATCGGGCCGCCGCTCACAAAAATACTGGGGATATTCAGCCTTGCCGCCGCCATCAGCAGACCCGGCACATTCTTGTCGCAGTTGGGCACCATCACCAGCCCGTCAAAGGGGTGAGCGGTCGCCATTGCCTCGGTCGAGTCGGCAATCAGCTCACGGGTGACCAGCGAATATTTCATCCCCTCGTGACCCATGGCGATCCCGTCACAAACGGCAATCGCCGGGAAGACGATCGGCACGCCGCCCGCAAGCGCCACGCCCTGCTTGACCGCCTCCACGATCTTGTCGATATTCATATGTCCCGGCACGATCTCGTTCTGCGAGCTGACAATGCCGATCAGCGGTTTGCCGATCTCGGCGTCGGTCAGCCCCAATGCCCGCAGCAGCGCGCGCTGGGGCGCCGCGTTGATCCCTTTTGTAATTCTGTCGCTTCTCATGTTGACCGCTCCTTTCAGTCGCCTTTATGATATGATACCATAATGATATCACAATTCCCGCTTTCCCGCAAGTTTTTTCCTCTGCGGCCTTTGCCGCGTATTTGGTTTTTACAAAGAAAGAGCGCCTTTCACAAGGGAGGTTTGACAATAGATTTCGGCTTTGAGGTAGGATTTGGTTTTGCGGTAGTGAATCCCACCACCGCTTCGCGGTCCCCCTCCCTTTGACAAGGGAGGTCTTGACAAAGACGGCTGCTTTTAGGGTTAAAGTAGAAAAGGAAGGCTTTTTTTCAGCCTTCCTTTTTCTAATTTTCGGTAAAACTAATTTGGTCGCCAGTGCCTCCCTTGTCAAAGGGCGCTCTTGCCGAAGCGCGCCCGGCGGGCGAAACAGCGAGGCGAGAGTGGCGCCGCGGTCAATTTTGCGCGAGCGTTACCGCGAGCATAAGCAAAATTGGGTACCGCAAGAGGTGGGGGACCATGCGTTAGCATGGTGGAGGGATTCAAAAGCGCCTATTTCGTATCGGACAGAAAAGCCCGCTGTCATCCAGCCACAAGGGCTTTTTTCACAGTACCCAGGACACGACGTCCTCTTTTTTCTCTTTTGGCTCCGCCGGCTTTGCCGGATAGCCCAGCGCCGCCGCGCCGGTGACCTGGTGCCCTTTTGGCACGCCCGCTTCGTCGAGCAGTGCGCGTACCTCCGGCCGGTCGCAGATCCCCTTAAATTGGTTGATCCACACCGAGCCGATCCCGTCTGCGTGCGCCATCAGAAAAATATTCTGCAGCGCACAGGCATTATCCTCCACCCCATGCGGGTTGTCGGGATCGTTGGAGACTAAAATCAGGGCGTTTGGCGCATAGAAATCATACCCCTCGTCCCGACCGAGCGCCTGCCGCACCGCTGCGGCGAGCTTCCCGATCAGCGCGGGAGACTGCACCACCGCAAAATGCCAAAGCTGTCGGTTCATGCCGCTCGGCGCGTACCGCGCCGCTTCCACCATTCTCTCCAGAGCCTCGCGCGGGATCTTTTTATCGGTATCGAACGCCCGCACGCTCCGCCTTGTGAGAAGCGCTTCCCGAACCTCCATCAAACCGCCTCCTATTCGCCCAGATAATTTTTCACAAGCTGTTGAAGCAGAAAATCACGGTCGATGTGCCGAATGATGCTGCGGGCGTTTTTGTGGGTGGTGATATAGGTGGGATCCTCCGACAGGATATACCCCACGATCTGATTGATCGGACTGTATCCTTTTTCCTGCAGCGCATCATAAACCGTCAGCAGCGTCTGCCGCATCTCCTCCTCCTTGTTGGAGGGAGCGTGGAACTGCCGGGTTTTATCGTTTTGACTGCTCATGACACACACCTCTTTCCTATTCCATCTTATTATATAAGAAATTTCCCCGAAATGCAAGCATTTCGGGGAAAAATCTATCGCTACACATACGCCTGTTCGCAGAGGGTGACGATGGTTTCGGCTCCCTTATCGTCGATATTGAGCCGGTACTCGTAGATATAAAGGCTGTCCATCTTCCCCAGACGGGGGTCGGAAAGGGTCGCCCGCTCGCCCGCCTCAAAGATATGAGCGCCCGGCAGGGTGAGGGTCACCCGCTTGATATCCCGCTTCGACTGTGCGATCAGATGCGCCGCGCCCAGATCGGGTGCGCGGCGCCACTTCTGGGAGGCCGTATAATACGCCTCCCGGGTGATCCGGTAATCGGCGGCGATCGGGTTGTCGGAAATCTCACCGTACTCATTTTCGTATTCGCCCTGCGCCGTTTCGATATAAAGCCTGCTGTACGCCCGGTTCCGGTGATAGCTCAGCTCCGCCTCCCGATAGGGGTACTCTCCGTCGGGAGAAAAGTGCCGAACCGTAGGCAGAAAAGGCTCCGTCCGCAGCCGGTGATCCCTGTCCATAAACACATGGGTGCTGCCGTAGGTCTGCTGACAGTAGAGGGCAACCGCGTCGAAATGGGTCATCAGCCGGGTGAAGATCACATAGTTGATCTGCCCGGGCGGCAGGCTGTCTCCCGACGCGCCGTAGGGCGCGGCGTGCGCGGCCAGCATCTGATCCCGGCTGAACTGGAAGCGGTAGCCGGGCTTTACCTCGTTATCCGGCATACCGGCCGCCACATAGTCCCGCCCGGTCAGGGTGGTGACCACCCCCGATTCCCCCGAACAGGTTTGCCGAACGGTATCCACCGCCGCATAAATGATCGATTTGCCGCCGAGCGATACGATCATATGGGTGATCGGGTCGGGATAGGGGATCCCGGCGAACCGCATGGTGATCGCCGCCGCCGGATTAAAAAGCTGCATTTTGTATTGGAGGAAAACCGGCGCCGGCAGATCGTGCCAAACGCCGTCCGTTCCCTGTCCCGTGCAATAGATCGCCATCCTGCGCCTCCTTTACAGCTTTTCGGTGAACCGGAGGGTGAGCCGCAGGATATGATCCTGCGCGCTCTCCTCCTTTTCGATGCCGGTGAAATACGCCTCGAAGCTGACCCCGTCCGGCAGGGTGAGCGTTCCCTCCGGCTGAGCGGCAAAGGCGCTGCAGAGGGAAAGGCAGCTGTCCCCGTCCTCTCTGCTGTTGAGCCAAAGCTCCGCCTGCGCCTCTCTGGGCGTCAGCTCCAGCAGCTGCGGCGGGATCTGCTCCCCGAACGGGGAGACGAAAAAGCGGTATTTCCGCTCCTGCCGCAGCCGGAGCTTGACCGGTTCACAGGGAAAGCGGATCGTTCCGAACGTCATCTTTATGCCCCCTCCACATAAACGGTGCGGACGGCGGCCACCAGATCGACCACCGATTCCACATTCCCGTTTTTATCGACCTGCTCGGTCAGCGAGATCCAGTCGGCGTAATAGAGCCAGTCCTCGCCGTCTCCGGCGATCCGCACCGCCTGTGTGCTTCCTCTGACCCAGTTGACCGGCTGATTCAGCGGCGCCTTCCGCACGATCCGGATCAAATACCGGGTATGTCCCCGTACCGGCCGGGAAGTCGAAGCGCGGTAGTCGGGCAGCAGGCTGTAATCCCGCTTTGCCTGCACGCGGACCAGGGTGACGCCGCCGAGCCGTTTGCCGTCCAGATAAACCTTCCGCTGCGTCACCGATTGGGTGAATGCGGCCTCGCTCATGCTTCATCCTCCTTTGTCCCCACAAGCTGTCCCGACAGGGTGACCGTCAGGCTGTTTTGGAACATCCGGCAGACCTTGTCGTAACAAAGCGCGCTCTGCTCCATTTCGGCGATCCGGATGCTCCGGTCGAACCGGAGAACCCGCATGATCCGCTCCATGATCCGGTCGGGCAGCCCGCTCTCCACCGTTTTCGGGTAGTAGATCACCAGCCGAAACCGGTAGTCCGCGCCGGCGGCAAGCTTTTCGCCGTCGGCAAAGTCGCCGTTCTCGTCCGGCTTTGAAGCAAGGGAGAGGGTTTCCCAAATCGCGGCGGAAGCATGGGGATCCAACCACCGCTCCGGAAATTTTGTCAGCAAAGCGTCGGTGACGTTTGCCTGTGCAAGCACCGACGCGACCGCTTTTTGTATCTCACTCAGATCCATACCGCTATCCCTCCTGTCCGACGGCGCAGGTCAAAACCAGCGAGAGGTAGAGCTGCCGCTCGCCCAGCTGATGCGCCACGGCGTCAAAAATATCATACCGCACGCCGCCGACCGTGAGCGACGCATCCTCCATATCGGAGGCGCTCACACCGGCAATCGGCAGGATATAGGCAAGGTACTGCTTCTGCGGCGCCCGTCCCGCTTCGGTGTATGCCACGCCGAAGGGTGTTGCACGGTCGGCAGTGGGGCGGACAAGCGCCATCGTTTCCCTGCCGATCCCGTTTTTCTCATAGGTCGCCTTTTGCCCGAACTGCCGCAGCAGTCCGGCACAGCCCGCGTCCAAAACTGCCAGTACGTCGATCTGCTCTGCCAATTTGCTCACCTCGCTTACGCTTTTACCACAATGAACTGCGGGTCCCGCAGCAGATCCGCCACCGAGAGAAGCGCCTCCCGGCGCAGACGCTCCGCCTGCTCCAGCCGCTCCGACTGGGAAACCGCCGCGCCGGAGGAATCCGAGCCGCTGACGGTCAGATCGCCCAGCCGGTACTGGTACTGACGCCCGGTTTGCGCCGATCCCGCCTTGTCCGGCAGGGTTGACGTCAGGTACCGCGCATAGGCTACAGCGGCCGCCGCCTCGTTCAGCCGCGGATCGCTTCCGCCCGGCAGCGCGTCCGCCGGGCATTTCATCTGCCCGGCAAGCCAGCGGATGACCGCCTCGATCAGCGGTTTCAGCTTCTGCCCCTCTTCGGCGGAGCAGCCGCTCATCCGCGCAAACGCCGCGTAAACCTCCCGGTACTCCATGGTTATTCGCCCAGCGCGACCGAAGCGTCGGTAAAGAGCTTGGCAAAGCCGCTGATGCAGGTGATCGCGGCGCGCTCCAGCTGGCGGTCGATCAGGCGGTCGTATTCCAGCGAAACGCCGCCCGCCGTCACCTGCTCCAGCGCACAGCGGCGATCCAGACCAATCAGCGTGCCCTCCGGCAGCGCGGTGGAGCATACCACCTCGGCGCCGAGCGGCGTGACAAGGTTGCCGGTTGCGTGGAAGCTCTGACCGGCGACCGAATCCTGCAGCTGCGGCAGGGACAGAAGCGATACCATCTGATCCGGCGCACAGAGCAGAGTGGTCATGGTGTAATCGCCAAGACCCTTCCAGAGTGCGAGCAGGTCGGCATAGGTGACCCCTTCGCCCGCCGGAGAGAGCTTGGTGATCGGGTTGGAGTTGCCGTCCCCTTCGACCAGCACCTTCGCCGCGTCCTTGAGCAGCGTTCTTGCAATATAGGCGCCGATCTGACGAAGGGTGACGGTGAACACATCCAGCTTCTGGAACCGGATCGCCTCATAGGAGGCCTCGAGCAGCCGCCCTCTCTTTTTCAGCTTGATGAGATGCTCCTGCGTTTCCACCGTGGTGGACGGAATGGTTCCGCCCTCCTCCACATCGGACAGCGCCTTTTTGGCGTCGGTCGTCAGCGAAACGATCGGGCGGTAGTCGTAGCCGGCAATGTCGGTCACAGCCGCTACGATCTTGGGCAGCGCGTTTGCCTCCTCGATCCCCTGATAGACCGCGCGGGAGATGTACTCCGGAAAGAGCGCCGCGCTGTCGGTGGTGGCGAAGAACTTCTCCACCGGATCGCTTCCCCGTCCGCTGACCCGGATCCCGAACCGCTTGAGCTGACGCTGGTAGGCGTCCATCTTCCCAAGCGGGGACTGCTCATACTGCGAGGAGGGATCCAGCCCTTCCAGCACTTCGGTAAAGCTCTTGCCGGACACATGGTACATGCCTTTGTCCAGTTTGATGTTTTCATAGGTTGCCATTTTGTTTCCTCCTTATATTTGGTAGACAGATGAATCAAAATCGTCGGCAGAACCTGCCGCCGTCTGCGGGCGGCAGAGCGGTCTGCTCGCCCTTTTTTGCAGCGCCGCGTTGAACGCCTCCAGCTCCTCCACATCAAGGCGGGAGACGATTCGGTCTGCCAGCGTGCCCGAAAGCTCCGGCAGCAGGGTGTGGCTCAGCCGCACCGCGTCCGCCCGAAGCTTTTTCTGATAGCTTTCACCGGCGGCCGCTTTCCGGGTCAATTCCTCGCAGACCGCACGGGTGAGGGTCACCTCGTCCGAAGCGGCAAGCGCCTTTTCGATATCGGGCAGGGTGCTTGCCGCCTTTGTCACCCCTGCGCGGGGCTGCGCCGGGATCGCCACAAAGGAAAACTCGTAGGCGTCGGTCGGCTCGGAAAGCACCACATGGCAAAGCTTTCCGTCCACCATCTCCCCGGTGCGGTGGGAACAGCCGTCATGGTAGAGGTCGGCGCCGCACACACTGCAATGCCGTCCCGACATACTGCAGCTGACGCTGACCTCCTTTTTGATGCCGCCGTCAATATCGGCGATCAGTGCCGCGTTTCCTTCGTTTCGCAGCAGGTACGCCTCCGCTTTCAGCGCGGTGTACGGCTCTCCCTGCGAGGTGCGGCGGCTCTCATCGACAACGATCGCGGCGGCATAGATCCGCGCCGTCTGGTTCTTCCCGCTGGCGTGGTGGTCAAAGATGCCGGTCTTCCCGACAAACAGCTCGGCCAGCTTTTGAAGCGCCTCCACGGTGAACCGCTCGCCGTCCCGATCCACCTCGTTGTCGCAGAGGATCACCGAAAAGGTATAGACCTCGTCGGCGGTCAGCGCACGGCGGGTAAAGCGGTTGATCTGATCGAGCGCCGCGCTGTCCGGCTTGGATTTTTCAATTTTCTGCATACTTTCATCTCCGTTTTCACGATTTTTCGAGCGCCGCCGCACGCTGTCTGGTCAGCTCTGCCTGAGCGGTCTGCAAATCGTCCTGCAAATTGATATACTGCCACTCGATCTCCGGCTCGGCCGTCATGCCAAGCGTGCGGAGATAGTACCGGCAGACCTTCTCGATGACCGGCGTGAGCAGTCTGCGGTAATAGGACAATTCGCTTGTCAGAATATCCGACTGCTGCTGGCTCATCCGCTCGGTGGTGGACCAGGAAAGACCCAGCAGAAACGGCGGGATCCCCAGCTTCGCCACGATCTGCTCGAGCATCTGCTGTGCGGGGATCTCGATATCCATCAGTTTGCTGTCCGCGCCGATTGCCTGAATCCGCACATCGCCCACTGCCACAAAGTCGCGCAGCTCCCCGTTGCGGGCGGCACGCATTCCCTGCGACCACTCGTCCGCCAGCAAGGTGGCGCGCTCCTTGGCATAGGCGCGGTCGGTGGCGTCGCTGCCCGGGTGATAGGTCACGGCGTACCGCAGGTTCCCGATCCGCTCGAAGTTCTGCTCGGTCGCCCGGAAAATGGTCAGCAGCACCCGGCTGACAAAGGGCAGGGATTGCAGAATCGACCGCCCCCAAAGCTCACCCGCAGGCGGAAGCAAAGCGGTAAAGCTGACCCGCTCGGGATGGGGAAGAGGTCGGGACATACCCGTGCCGTCCGCCACCCGAATGACCGCCTCCATGGGGGTCGCACCCTGCACGACGTCCAGATCGTGCAGCGAGGCGTTATACAGCCCCGCGACCTGCCGCCCGTCGGGCGTGGTGACGATCTCCCCTACCGCGTTGCCGTAGGTGAGCAGGTTGTCGAGATAGGTGGAGATAAATGCCTCCAGACCCACTTCACTGCTCCCGACCGGCACCTGACGGGTAAACCGTGTCAGCGCGCGCTCGGCTGCGGGATCAGACGAATGAACCGAAAAATTGCCGGTGAGCCGGACGATCTTCCCGATCGCCGCGTCGATCATCGGCACCGATTCCCGCAAAGCCTCATACAGGTGCAGCGCGCCGTGCGCCGTGGGAAACTGTCCCGCCAGCCCGGCAAGCGGATCGTCTGCTCTGCCGGTCTGCACCGTCACCGCGGCGTCCGGCTTCTCTTTTTGTTTTTTCTCAAACAGGCGCAACCGCCGTCAACTCCTTTCTCCTCTCTCACCGCCGTGCGACCGTCCCGACGAAAAACGGCTCCTCCGGCGTGAGAATGGTGGACACAAAATACCGCAGATCGTCCATGGCATGGTCGTTCTGCTTTTTCGGCTTATCGCAGCCCGCTTTCTCGTCCCAGACATACTGCCCGAACTCCCGCAGAATATCGGTGCAGCCGCTGTGAAAGGAAAGCTTTCCCGCCCGCAGGGCGTCGCTCACCCGCCGGATGCCGTCGGTGACGTCGTTCTTCGCGGGAATGACCCGGAACCGCCCGTGCCGCCGGATCGCGGTGAGAAAGCTGGCGGCGGAAGGATCGACCACCACCGCCTCGATCTCGCACCCACCCGCCAGCCGTTCGAGCGCCAGATAATACTCCTCGTCGGTGAGCTGTCGGCCGGTCTGCCGCGCATCGTGATAATACTCCCGCAGACAAAGCCATCTGCCGTCGCCCAGCGCGCCCCACAGCCCCATTGAAGTAGGATTGAGGGTGCCGTAGTCGCAGGAGATCACATACCGGCTGCAATGAGCGGGAAGGTCGTCGGTGACATGGCGGCGCGGGTCGAACATCGGGTAAACCGCGCCCGCAGCCGCCGTCCACTCCCCCAGAATGAACCGGCGGTAGAAGCTCCCCTCGTAAAGCGAGCGATACCGCGCTTTGATCTCGGGCGTAAGGGAAGGATTATCCTCCATGGTGAAATGGAGGTAGCAGGCGTTTTTCTGTTCCGCCTGCAAAATCCAGCCGCGATAAAACCAGTGAAAGGGATGCTCCGGATTGCAGTTGAACCAGAACCGTGAGCCGGATACCGAGCATCGGGCGATCGCCTGCTCCACAAAGGAACGCGGCATCAGTGCCGTTTCGTCAAACAGCACGCCTGCCAGCGTGACCCCCTGGATCAGCGCGGCAGAGCCTTCGTCCCGTCCGCCGAACAGGTAGAACCGGTTGGTCGTCCGTCCGCGGGTGACGGTGACGATCCCTCGCGATACCTTATCGGTGCAGGAAAAGCCCAGTGCGGCGGCGTGTGCCAGCAGCGGCGTGACCAGATTGCGCCGCAGGGCGGTCACGGTTTTGCCGCAGAGGGCAAAATCGGCGTCCGAAAAGCTGCTCATCGCCCAGATGAGGAAGCCCAGCGACATCGAAAGGGTCTTGCCGCTTCGCACCGCGCCGTCGCAGATGATGGCGTCCCGGCTGTGATAGGGACTGCCCGGGCACCACCAGCTCATGGCGGTCAGCTGCTTTTTGGAGAAGGCGGCAAACGGGGTCAAGGCGTATCGCCCAGCACAGCCGCCGAGCGGTTGAGCGCGTCAAGAAAGCCGTTATCCTCATGGGAGGCAAACCGCTCTGATAACGCTGCCAGCTCGCTTAACGCCGAAACGCGGTCGCAAAGCCGTATATCCAGCACGCCGTCCTTACCGTGCCGGATCTCGGTCACTGCGAACAGGTCGAGCCGGTCGATGAACGCCTCGGTCCTCTCTTCCGGGCGGGAGACCGCCAGCTTCACGGCGTCCCCCGCGCCCGCAAAGGCAAGGCGGCAAAGCCCCGCTGCCGCAAGCCGTCCGTAATCGGGCGGCGCGGCAAGACTGAGCCGCTGCAGCTCGGCGTTCACCCCTGCCTCTGCAAGAAGCCGCACCCCGATCCGCATCGCCCGTTCGGGCGGATAGCCCGCCCGCACCGCCGCCTCCCTTGGATCGCAAAGCCGGTGGTAGAACAGGCAAAACAGCCGCTTTTTCTCCGATAATTCTTCCATGCCGAAACACTCCTTTCACTAAAGCGCCCCGTTTTCCCCTTTGTTTCACCCCTGATGCAACACTCCGCAAAAGTTTACAATTTCTTCATTTTTTAGTACGCTCTTGTGGCTTAGCGAGGGTATCGGGCTTTCCGCCCGGAGCCAAATGCGGTGTGGTGATAAAGCTGTATTGACAACCGATTATGGTAAGGCGATATGTCGAATTTTGCCTGAAGTGAAGTAAGTGCTTTTGAATCCCTCCACCGCGCAAGGCGCGGTCCCCCGCCTCTTGCGGTTCCCAATTTTGCTTATGCTCGCGGTAACGCTCGCGCAAAATTGACCGCGGCGCCATTCCCGCCTCGCTGTTTCGCCCGCCGGGCGCGCTTCGGCGGCAAAGCCCTTTAACAAGGGAGGTCTTGACAAAAACGGCGGCTTTATGCGGAAATTCACAAGGGAGGTCTTGACAAAGACAAAAGCATAGCGGTTGGAAATGGGATAGGTGAAAACAAGAAAATCTTCCGACGGCTCGTACGGTGAAATCTTCCGTCAACATACTTTGCTGAAATTTTTATCAAAGCTTGCTTGTTCGCCAGTGCCTCCCTTGTCAAAGGGAGGGGGACCATGCGCAGCATGGTGGTGGGATTCATTGCGGTTCCCGACGTCGGCTGCGGCGCCGCCCTTGTCCCTTCGAAGCGCAGCTTGACTTTCTTTCCTTCTTATGCCATAATAAACACAAAAGGAGGTGCAGACCCGATGGCAAACATCCATGTGAGCATCGTCACGGCGGACGATACCCTCTTTGAGGGGGAGGCCCGTCAGATAGTGGTTCGTACCACCGAGGGAGACGTGGGACTGATGCACGGACACATTCCCTATGTGGCGGCTCTGGGAATCGGGCCTCTGACCCTCATCCTGCCCGACGGCGAGCGGAAAGAAGGCGCCATCGCGCACGGGATCGTGCAGGCCGACCGGGAATCGGTCTCGGTTCTGGCGCACTCCTGCGAATGGGCGAACGAGATCGATTTGACCCGCGCCGAACGCGCCAAAGCCCGGGCGGAGGCGGCGCTGAACGCCGCCGCGAACCGCATCGAGATGGATCGGGCGGAGATCAAGCTGAAACGGGCGCTGGTGCGGCTTCAGATCGGCGGCCGTCAATGAGACCCCGCTTTCTCGCGCGGGGCGGCGCGGTCGTCCTTGTCACCATGATGGTCGGCTGCCTTATCCCCTTTGCATATCTGTTAGGCGGAGCGGTACTGCTTCTTGCCCTTTGGTTTTTCCTGCGTCTGTTCGGCAGGGATCGGGGGCGGCTGTGCCGCGCCGCTTTTCTTTTGGCGGCGGCGGTCTTCCTGCTGCTGGCAGGCTACCGCCTGTTCGTCCGTGCGCCTGCCGAGGCTCTGGCGGGGGAGTCCTTGCGGATCACCGCCAAGGTGGAAAGCAGCCGCAAGACCGAGTACGGGTGCAGCAGCCTGCTGCGGGTCACCGCCATCCGCTCGGAGAGGGGCGAGCCTATCACGCCGCCGCCTTTGCTTCATCTGACCGGTTATTATAACGGTGAGCCGCTCCCGCTCGGCAGCCGGATCGAAAGCGAGGTCATACCGAAAGCCACGGTGGCGCCGGGCTTTTCCTACACGGCGGCGTTCCACGCCTTTCTGACCGGCTCGCTGAGCGAGCTCTCGGTGCTGTCGGGCGGAAACGGCGCGGACGCGCTGCGGGAAAGGATCCACACGGCCTTTACCGAAAAGCTCACGCCCGACGCTGCGGCTCTCATGGACAGTATGCTGCTCGGCGACCGCGGCGGACTTCCCGACCGGCTGATCGACGTCTTTCGGAAAACGGGGCTGCTGCACTTGTTGGCGCTGTCGGGACTTCACCTCTCCCTTGTGGCCGCGCTTTTCACCGCATTCTGCCGGATCCTCTCGATCCCGCGGAAGGTGCGGATCGCGCTGACGCCGGCGGCCGCCTTTTTCTTTCTCTTCATGACCGGTGCGCAGGTCTCGATGCGCCGCGCCATTGCGATGATGATGTTTGCCGCCGTCGCCGCGCTCTGCGGGCGGAAAAGCGACAGTCTGGAAAGCCTCGGCTTTTCGGTGATTGCCCTCTGCCTGACCGAGCCGTATCTGGTGTGGCACCCGGGATTTCTGGGGTCGGTATGCTCCACCTACGGCGTGGTTTATCTCTCGCCGCAGCTGACCCGGTACCTCTGCGGCGTCTTTTCCTGCCGAAAGCGGTGGTCGCGGAAGCTGATCGAGGCGGCCGCGGTGGCGGGAACGGCATGGTTCTCCTCCCTGCCGGTGGCTGCGGCGGCGTTTGACGAGATCTCGCTGGTCGGCGCGGCGGTCTCCCTGCTGCTGATCCCGCTTTTCACCCTGACCATGACCTTCGGCTTCCTGACCGGCTGTCTTTGCTTCCTCCCGCAGGATCTGATCGGCGTTCTGTTCGGGCGGCTCTGCTCCCTGACCGCAGGTGCGGCGACGGCGATCCTCCGGCTGATCGCCCGCTTCCCCTTCCTTTCGGTGCAGATGCGTTCTCCCGGCGTTCGGCTGACCGTGTTGGCGACCGTCTGCTGGGTCGCCCTTGCCCTGCATATCCGTTTCCCGCTCAGGCGGGTCTTTGCCGGAGCAGGCGCGGCGGTTTTTCTCGCCGTCGGATTTTTCACCGCTTCGCTTCGGCAAAGCGGCGCCACCGTAACGGTGTTCTCCCGTGCGGGCGAGAAATTCGCGGCAGTGGAGACCGACGCCGCGGTTTTCCTCCTGATCGCGGGCAGTCCCGACCGGATCGGGCTGGACGCCGCCGCATGGATGGCAAAACAGCCGGGAAGCGTGGATGTACTCTGCCTGCTCACACCCGAGCTGGGGCTTTCTCCCGGCGCCGATACCGCCCGCCGCCTGCTGCTGCCGGGCGTTGATTCGGCGGAGGTGACGTGGACGGATACCGGCTGTATCCTCAACCTGCCGGAAGGGCGGCTTTATTTCGGCGAACCGTCGGACGGGACCGATCCGGAGGTCACCCGCATCTATTTGAAAAAAATACCGGTTTACGCTGGTCAGAACACGGTAAAGTGTGATATAATAAAAGGTACTTATGGCATGGAAACGGTTTACGGCAAGGAGGCCGTTTTCCGGCTGGACGGCTGAGGGGGGATCACGGTGCCGGTTTATACCGAGCAGGAGCTGCGGCGCAGGCTCAAAAAAGGGGAGTATGCCTCTTTCTATCTGCTGACCGGTTCGGAGGACTACCTGCGGGACGGATACGAAAAGCAGATTGCCGAAAGGCTTTTCCCCGCCGGAGAGGATCCGTTCAACCTCCGCCGGTTCGATATGGACAAAACCGACCCCGATGAGGCGGTCGAGGCAATGGTGACGCTGCCGCTGATGGCTGACCGGAAGCTGGTGATCCTCCACGGCCTGCGTCCCGAAAAGCTGGGCGAGGGGCAGTACCGCCTGCTTTTTGATACCTTATCCGACCTGCCGCCGACCACGGTGGTAATCTGCAGCATACCCGACACGGGGAAACGGGGCAAAAAAACCGCGTCCCTTTGCCGGCTGGCGGAAAAAACGGGCGCGCTTTTGGAATTGCAGCCCCGCAGCCGGAACGAGCTTCACCGTATGCTGCAAAAAAAGGCGGAAACGGCGGGCGTTTTGATGGACGGCGCGGCCTGCGATGCGCTTTTGAACGGACGGGGCGCCGCCCTTTTGGAGCTGCAGCCCGAGATGGAAAAGCTGATCGCGGCGGCGGGGGAAGGCGGCCGGATCACGGCGGAGCTGGTCGACACGCTGGTGACGCCCGATATCAGCGCCTCCTCCTTTGACATTGCCAAAAAACTGCTGGCAGGAAAGACCGACGCGGCGCTTCATATCCTCACCGACCTGCTTTCCGAAAAAACCTACCGGGACAAGCCGGAGCTTTTGTTCGGCGCCGTTTCGGCCTCCTTTCTCGATCTCTACCGTGCAAAATGCGGGCTGAACGACGGCGTGCGGTTCGAGGAGCTGGCGCCCGCCTTCGGCTACAAGGGGCGGGAGTTTGCCCTCCGCCGCGCCTACGGGCAGGCGGCAAGATACGAGATCGATTCGCTGCGCCGGATCCTTTCCCTTTTGTCCGACGCGGATATCCGTCTCAAATCGGGCGGCGACAAAACGGTGATCCTCCAGCGGCTGTTAGTCGAGATCGCCGCCGCCATATCCGCCCGATGATACCGCTGGCGCCGGCGGTGATCGTGGAGGGAAAGTACGATCAGATCCGCCTGTCCGCCCTGTTTGACACGCTGATTCTGCCGGTCAACGGCTTTCATATCTATCATGACCGCGAAACCTTAGCGCTCATTCGGCGGCTGGCGGTCGAGCGGGGGATTTTGATTTTGACCGATTCGGACGCGGCGGGCTTCAAGCTCCGCAGCTTTCTCCGCTCGGCCGTGCGGGAGGGAACGGTTTACAACGCCTATATCCCCGACCGGTACGGGAAGGAACGGCGGAAAGCCGCGCCCTCCGCCGAAGGGAAGCTCGGCGTGGAGGGAATGCCGGACGAAGAGCTGCTCGAAGCGGTGCGGCGTTCGGGCGCCATGGCGGATACGCCTCCTCCCGAAAAGCCCGTCACCCGCGCCGAGCTGTACTCATTGGGGCTTTCGGGACGTCCCGACAGCGCAAAACGCCGCCGGGCGCTGCTCCAAAAGCTGGGACTGCCGCAGCGGCTGTCGGCAGCGCAGCTTGCCAAACTGGTGACCTTACAAGAACTGACCGATCTGCTGGACTGAAAGGAGGGAGTACGGATGCAGTTTTCGGAGATGACCTTTCTCTTTCTCTTCCTGCCCTTGTGCGGACTGCTGTTTTACCTCTGCCCGGTGAAGGGACGGCGGGTCTTTCTGATCGCCGCCAGCCTGATTTTCTACGGCGCGGCACAGCCTCTGCCCTTTTTGGCGCTTTTGGCCGCCCTTTCCTTGGCGGATTATATCCTCGGTCTGCGGCTGCCGGAAGGAAAACCCGGCCGCACCCTGCTTTTGGTCTGCGGGCTGATCCTCCACATCGGCGGCTTATTCTGCTGCAAGGGAGGGCTGTTCCCGCTTCCGGTGGGGCTTTCCTTCTTCACCCTGCAATCGGTCTCCTATCTGCTGGACGTCTACACCGGCAGGATGCAGCCGGAACGGGAGCTTACCCACCTGCTTTCCTACCTGCTGTTCTTCCCCCGTCTGCTGGCGGGACCGGTGGAGCGGTACGCCGACCGGAACGAAACGCTTCATATCACCTTTTCCCGCGAGCTTTTGTCGGACGGGATCGGGCTGTTTATCCGGGGGCTTGGAAAAAAGGTGCTGCTTGCCGACCGGCTGGCGCCCGCCTTTGCGCTGATCCGGGAAATTCCCGAAGCGGAGCTTTCGGTCATCACCGGCTGGCTGGGACTGCTGATCTTCTTTTTGTGGATTTATTTTGACTTTTCGGGCTACTGCGATATGGCGGTGGGGCTCGGCAAGATGTTTGGGGTGGAGCTTCCCCAGAACTTCAACTACCCGCTTTTGTCGCAGAGTGTCGAGGACTTTCTCAAGCGGTTTCATATCACCCTGACAAACTGGTTCACCCTCTATGTCTACCTCCCCTTCGGGCGGCGGTGCAAGGCGCGGTGGCAATCAGCCCTTTGCATCGTGGGGACATGGGGACTGATGGGCTGCTGGTACGGGCTTTCTCCCACCTTGATCCTCTGGGGGCTGGCGCTGGGACTTTTGATCTGCGGGGAGCAGTTTGTCTGGAAGCGGCCGGCCGAGCGCGCGCCCGTTTTCCTCCGGCAGATCGGCGCCATGCTGCTATTGGGGCTTTCGTGGGTGCTGTTTTTCTCGAAGGATCTGCCGTCGGCGGGAGCCTATTACGGTGCGCTGTTCGGCAAAAACAGCCTTGCCGACGGCTATACCCTGCCGCTGTTGGGCGCCTACGGCGTTTTGATTGTCATCTGCCTATTGGGCGCCGCCGGACAGGTGCGCCGCCGGATCACGCCCCTTGTCAACCGGTTCCCGCGCGCCATGCGCTGGTGCGGCAGGGTGTTCCAGGCAGGTCTTCTTTTCCTGTGCATGGCGTTTATTCTGACCGAAGAACAGCTGCCCTTTTATTTCTTCCGGTTTTAACCGCAAAATCAAAACGGCGAAAGGAGTGTGTAGCCCGTGTTGAAACGACGGTTGGTTGTCCTTGTTTTGCTGCTGCCGCTATTGGTCGGCGTCGGATCGGGTATCGCGTCGGTATCCCTCGGCGCGGCGACCCCGTCCGAGCTTTTGGCAGAGCCGTCCTCCGCCTTTATCTCACTTGGCGAACTGCCGGTCTGGCAATGGACGGCGACCCGACTGAAGCTTGCGGCGGGACAGCGGCAGATCGGCGACGTCTATGTCGGGAAGAACCGGCTTTTGCGGGTGCCGCAACCGGTTGACGGCGGCGCGATCCCCGCTGCCGGGCGGAAGATCACCTCCCTTTCGGCCTCAACCGGAGCGCCGATCACCGTTGCGGTTCTGCCCGACGCGGCGCTATTGTATGAAAGCGAGCTTCCCGCCTCCGTTTCTCTCCCGCCCGAGCGGCAGCTGCTGGAGCAGCTGAGCGCCTCCCTTCCCGCCGGTGTGAGCGGCGTGGACCTCTATACCACGCTCGGGGACCTGCGGGAGGAAAATATCTTCTACCGCACCGACGAATGCTGGACCAGCCTCGGCGCCTATTACGGCTATGCCGCCATCGCAAGGCAGATGGGACTGCCCGCCGCGCAGAAGGAGGACTTCACCATCCGGTATATTGAGCATGAAGCGCTGGGCGGCCTTTATCAAAACACGCGGTACGGCAAGCGCTTTTCGGAAAGCGTGGATCTCTACCGTCCCTCACAGGGAGCGGCGGACGCCGAAGTGACGGTGCAAAACGGCGGCAAAACCGCTGCCTACGGCGGGATCTACCGCACCGAGTATCTGAAAACGCCCGATTTTCCGGCGGTGTTCCTCGGCCCCGAGGCAGAGCGGATCACCGTGCGGGTACCCGCCAATACCACCGGCAGACGGCTGTTATTGATCGGGGATCAAAACGCCCATATCGCCGTGCAGTTTTTGATCCGCCATTATGACGAGATCACCGTTTTGCCCACCTCCGCCCTGACCGGCGAGATCGACACGGCGGGCTATCAGCAGATTTTGATTCTCACCGGCTGCAGTAAGCTTCTTAATATCTTCCAATGAAAGGAACCGTATGAAACAGATCGGCACGATTTACAAAGAGAAAAAAACCGTTTATTCCTTTGAGGTGTTCCCGCCCAAGCGGGACAGCTCGGTCGAAACGGTCTACCGCACGCTGGAGGAGTTAAACGGCCTCTGGCCGGACTTTATCAGCGTGACCTACGGCGCAGGCGGCAGCCATGCGGGGCATACCACCGCGAAGATCGCCGAAACGATACAAAAGAGCTTCGGGATCCCCGCGCTGGCGCACCTCACCTGCCGCAACGCCACCGCCGCCGAGATCGCCGAAACGGTCGAAGCGTTAAAGGCGGTGGGGGTAAAGAATATTCTGGCGCTGCGGGGGGACCCGCGTCCCGACCTGCCGCCCTCCGCCGATTTTCTCTATGCCCGCGATCTGATTTTGATGCTGCAAAAAACAGCGCCGGAGCTTTATCTGGCGGCGGCCTGCTATCCCGAGACCCATACCGAAGCGGAAAGCCCCGAGGCGGACCTCACCCACCTCAGGGAAAAGGTGGACGCGGGCGTCGGGAGCCTCACCAGTCAGCTTTTCTTTGACAATACGCTCTTTTTTGATTTTCTCTCCCGCGCACGGGCTGCGGGGATCGCCGTCCCCGTTTCGGCGGGGATCATGCCGGTCACCAGCAAAACCCAGATTGAAAAAATGGTGTCGATGTGCGGCGCTTCGATCCCGCCGCAGCTCGCCCATATCCTCGGCAGATACGAATCCGATCCCGAAGCGCTGCGGGCGGCGGGGATCGACTATGCCGCTGACCAGATCATCGACCTGATCGAACGGGGCGTGGACGGAATCCATCTTTACACCATGAACAACGCCGATGTGGCAAGGCAGATCACCCAGCGGATCGCACCGGCGCTCCGGAAAGCAAACGGAGGTGCGGCATGATCCTGCCCTGCCCGCCGCTTGACCGGTCGGAGGCGCTGCGGTACCTCGGCGTGCGGGGAAAAGCGCCCGACGATATCACGGCACTGCTGGAGAGAGCGGAAGCGCTGCTGTGTGAAAAAGTAAAACCCCGGTATGTCTGGCGGGCGGTCGATCCGCCGGATTTTCCCGGTGAGGACTTAGCCCGCCACCTTGCGGGCTGTCGGACGGCGGTACTCTTTGCCGTCACCCTGGGGCAGGAATCGGAGGAGCTTTTTCGCCGCGCCCAAAGCGGCGATATGGCGCTGGCGGTCACGCTGGACGCCGCCGCTTCGGCACTGACCGAGAACTGCTGTGATCTGGCGGAGACAGAGATACAAAAAGCCTTCCCCGACCGGTATTTCACCTTTCGGTTCAGCCCCGGTTACGGCGATCTGCCGCTTTCGGTACAGCGGGATATGATCCGGCTGCTCAATGCCGAACGGCTGATCGGGCTGACGGTCAGCCCCTCCGATATGCTGCTGCCGCAGAAATCGGTGACGGCGATCCTCGGCGTATCGGACGCCGAACTCCCCAAGGCACGGCAGGGCTGTGCGCTTTGCCGGATGCGGGAGCAATGTCAATACAGGAAAGCAGGTGAGCATTGTGGATTTTAACCGTTTTTGGATCCTTGACGGCGCGATGGGTACCATGCTGCAGGCAGACGGGCTTCCTCTTGGCGACCGTCCCGAGCTGCTCAACCTCACCGATCCCGACCGGATCACCGCGATCCACCGCGCCTATATCGAAGCGGGCGCCGAGATCATCTATACCAACACCTTCGGCGCAAACGGGCATAAGCTGGCGAATACCGGACACACGCCGCAGGAGGTCATTTCGGCAGGGGTTGCCGCCGCGAAAAAGGCGGCGGGCGATACGGTGCTGACGGCACTCGATATCGGTCCGATCGGGGAACTGTTAGAGCCTGCCGGCACCCTGCTCTTTGAAGAAGCGTACCGGCTGTTTGCCGAGCAGGTCACGGCGGGGGTCGAAGCCGGCTGCGATCTGATCGTCATCGAAACGATGAGCGATCTCTATGAGGCAAAGGCAGCACTTCTTGCCGCCAAGGAGCACTGCTCCCTGCCGGTTTTTGTCACCCTTTCGTTTGAGGAAACGGGGCGCACCTTCGCAGGGTGCGGCGTGGATTCGATGGCGGTTCTGTTAGGCGCACTCGGTGCCGACGCAATCGGGATCAACTGTTCGCTGGGTCCCCGTGAAATTCGCCCGATTCTGGAAAAACTCGCGAAAGAAACCTCGCTGCCGCTGATCGTCAAGGCAAATGCGGGACTGCCCGATCCCGCCACCGGCGCCTACGGCGTTTCGGCGGAGGAATTTGCAAACGAAATGGCGGCGATCGCCGACTGCGGCGCGGCGATCCTAGGCGGCTGCTGCGGCACCACGCCGGAATATATCCGAGCGCTCAAAAACCGCCTTCCGGCAGCACCGGTCAAACGAACTGTCCTATCCCGCCCCGCCGCGCTTTGCACCGCCACCCGCACCGTTAGACTAAACAAAATTCGGGTGATCGGGGAGCGGATCAATCCCACCGGGAAAAAGCGGATGCAGCAGGCGCTGCGGGAGGGGGATTTTTCCTACCTCCGGCAGCAGGCGGTTTCACAGGCGGAAGCCGGCGCAGATATTCTGGATATCAATGTAGGGCTGCCCGGCATAGACGAGGTGGAGACGATCCGCCGCGCCGTTCGCGCCGTGCAGAGCGTCACCGACCTGCCGCTTCAGATCGACTCGTCCGAACCGGCGGCGATCGAGGCGGCGCTGCGGCTGTGCAGCGGAAAGCCGATCGTCAACTCGGTCAACGGCAAACAGGAGAGCCTGCGCACCGTACTGCCGCTGGTGAAAAAATACGGCGCGGCGGTGGTCGGGCTGACGCTGGACGAAAACGGCATTCCGCCGACGGCGGAGGAACGGCTGGCGATTGCCCGCAAGATCCTCTCGGCGGCGGAGGAATACGGCATTCCGAAAGAGGATGTGCTGATCGACTGCCTCACGCTGGCGGTATCGGTACAGCAGAAAGAAGCGGGCGAAACGCTCCGTGCCGTCAGAATGGTGCGGGAGGAGCTGGGACTCCAAACGGTTTTGGGGGTGTCCAACATCTCCTTTGGGCTGCCCGAGCGGGTCGAGATCAACCGCAGCTTTCTGACCCTCGCCCTGCAGGCGGGGCTGACGCTGCCGATCCTCAATCCCAATATCCCCGCCATGATGGATACCGTCGCGGCGTTTCGGGTGCTGTCGGGTGAGGACGCGGGAGCCGAAGCTTATCTCGCCCTCATGGCATCCCGCACCGAAGCCGAAAAAACGGAGACCGAAGCCCTCACCCTTCCCCATGCGGTGGAAAAGGGGCTTGATACCCATGCCGCCGACCTCTGCCGTGCGGCGCTCCAAAACGGGGACGACCCGTTTCATCTCATCAACGGGGTGCTGATCCCGGCGCTGGATCGGGTGGGCGACCGGTTCGGCGAGGGAAAACTGTTTCTCCCTCAACTGCTCCGCTCCGCCGCCGCGGCGACCGCGGCGTTCGGAGTACTGCAGGAGCATTTTGCGAAAACCGGCGGCGGCGCGCCTACCAAGGGTCCCATCGTGATCGCCACGGTGGAGGGGGATATCCACGACATCGGGAAAAACATCGTGCGGGTGATCCTAGAAAACTACGGCTACCGGATGATCGACCTCGGCAGAGACGTGCCGGTGCAGACGGTGGTGGACGCGGTGCGGGAGCACAAAGCGCCGCTTGTGGGGCTGAGCGCTTTGATGACCACCACCCTCAAAAGCATGGAGAAAACCATCCGCGCCCTGCATGAAGCAGAGCTTCCCTGCAAAATTTTTGTGGGCGGCGCGGTACTCACCCCTGAATACGCCGAGGAGATCGGCGCGGACTATTATGCCAAAGACGCAAAAGCGTCGGTAGATATTGCCAAACGGCTGTTAGGTTAAGGAGGAATACTCATGGAAATCGGTAATCTGCGGGTCATCATTCATGCCGTGATCGCGGCGGTCGGGACGATATGGTTTTTGCTTTCCTATCTGAAAACAAGGCTGCCCTATCAGCTTCTGTTCGTGATCTGGTTCCCGATCACGCTGCTTGTCTATCTCAGCAGCAACATCGTATATATCACGGTGCTGGGGATCATTCAGCTTCTGCTGTTTATCGGGGTGATCTATTTCCTGTTCCGGCGGCAGAAAACCACCATGCAGGAGATGCAGGAGCAACTGGAAGAGCTGGGCAGCGAACCGGCCGAAACGCCGGAGGAAGCGCCCGACCATGACGACGAAATCGAGCTATGAAGCTTGTTTTGCTGGACGGATACGCCTGCAATCCGGGGGATTTAAGCTACGCGCCTCTCTCCCGCTTCGGGGAAGTCACACTCTATGACCGCACGCCGCCCGAGCTTGCGGCAAAGCGGATCGGCGACGCCGAGCTTGTTTTGACCAACAAGGTGCCGATCACAAAAAAAGTTATGGAAAGCTGCCCGCATATCCGGTATATCGGGCTGCTCTCGACCGGCTATAACATCATTGATTTGGCGGAGGCGTCGCGCCGTGGGATCACCGTCACCCATGTGCCGGCATACTCGACCGACGGGGTGGCGCAGGCGGTATTTGCGCTGCTGCTCTCTTTCACCAATCGGGTGGCGGAGCATCATGCGGCGGTAGAGGCGGGCGAGTGGTCTGCCTCCCCCGATTTCTGCTTTTACCGCGGCGGACTCACCGAGCTTGCGGGAAAGACAATGGGGATCATCGGGTACGGCAGTATCGGCAGGCGGGTGGCTGAGATCGCCCGCGCGTTCGGTATGTCGGTCGCGGCGCATACCCGCACCCTGCCCGATCCCGCTCCGCAGGGGGTTCGCTTTCTGACCCTTTCCGAGCTGCTGGCGCAAAGCGATGTGGTGTCGATCCACTGTCCGCTCTTCCCCGAAACCGAGCATCTGATAAACGAAAACCG
>CANQKG010000006.1 GCA_947624425.1 uncultured Clostridia bacterium
CGACCTGGCTGTACCGGCTGTCGGTAAAGTCGATCCCCGTTTCTGCCATCGCGTCGGCAAGGTTGGCGATCGCGCCCACTTTGAACCAGTCCAGAATATAGTTTTCCTGTGTGACCATCACATGACCCATCGGCGAGCCTGCCGCGATGGAGGTCGCCATGCCGGTCCAGTACTGACCCTTCCCCTCGACCTGCTGGATCTTACAGTTGAACCGCTGCTCCAGCTCGTCCATACGCTGACGCTGGTAGATCAGGTAGGGGTCGTCGGTCTCCTCGGTGTAGACCATGTCGTAGCCCGGCGGATAGGTGAAGGTGATCGTCTCACCACCAAAGTCCAAATCCTTTGTACCGACCGCTGCTTCCTCCCCGCCGCCGCAGCCGACAAAAAGCGCCGTGACCGTCAGGGCGAAAAGAACAACCGCCGTGATCCGTTTCCGGTTTATTTTCATGGAGCAACCTCCCCTTTGTATGTTATACCATCATGGTAGCATACCCGCTGCGATAAGTCAATCACGCTGCCCGAACGGAGATAAAAACCGGGGACATCTTTAAGATGTCCCCGGTTTTTACACACATTTACGCTTAGGGTTCGTTCATTTTCAGCGTATGCCCTTCCATCTGATCCTTCATGGTGGACAGGAACTGCTCGGTATTCGCCGCAATCGCGTCACCGGGCGTCTGGTCGCCGTCCAGCACCTTCTTGCACATCTCATGCACAGAAGGAGAAGTCCAGTCAAGCTTGGTCAGCTGCACCGCATCATAAGCGTAACGATCCGAATTGGTGGACAAATCGATGTATGTCCGCATCGAATCCTCATTGTCGATCCGCTTGGAATACTTCGCCATGATCATGTCCTCATGAGTCATATCGTCATAAGGCGCATACAGCTCGTTGACCAGCAGAAGCAGCTTAGAAGTCATATCCTGATAGGTGGTCGGGATGAAGTACATCTGGCCGCACTGCGAGTTGATGACATAATCGTCCATCCGCGGACCCATCGGTGCGTAGATCACGCCGATCCGATCTTCCATCGCATTCTCCTGCGCGATCTGGAGCAGCTTGTTGCCCGCAACCAGCATGGCAATGTTGCCCTCGGTGAACTCCTGCAGCGGCTGATCCCAGTTCTGACCGCCGTCGTTGATATAAGCGATCTTCTTGATAACGCCCCAATCATAGAACTTCTGGAACGCCTCGGTCGCTGCCGGCTCACTCAGCGGCAGGGAGGGATTGCCCTCATCGTCAAAGTTCGCGATGCTTCCGCCGTTGGAATTGGCAAGCGAGAGCAGGAACGCCCAGTGCTGATACGCTCTGATACCCCACTGGGTGGTGGTACCGGCGGCGTCGGTCTTGGTCGCCTTGGTCGCAATCTCCTCGCACTTGTCCCAAGTCCACTCTTTGTTTGCGATCATCTCATAGATGTCGCCCAGCTGATCTCTCTCAAACAGGGAGAGGTTCGCATACCACATGGCGCCGGTCGGGTTGAGCGGCACATCGCAGAATGCATACTGACCGCCGTCAAAACGGGTCATCTTCCGCACAGTCTGGCTGTACCGGCTGTCGGTAAAGTCGATCCCGGTCTCTGCCATCGCGTCGGCCAGGTTGGCAATCGCGCCGCGCTTGAACCAGTCCAGAATATAGTTTTCCTGGGTGACCATGATGTGGCCAAGCGGAGAACCTGCCGCAACCGTGGTCGCCATCTGGGTCCAGTACTGACCCTTGCCTTCAACCTGCTGGATCTTACAGTTGAACCGCTGCTCCAGCTCATTCATCCGCTCGCGCTGATAGATCAGATAGGGATCATCGGTGCCTTCGGTGTAGACCATGTCATATCCCTGCGGATATGCAAAGGTGATGGTCTCACCGCCGAAGTCCAGATCATCCGTTCCCACAGCGCCTCCGGTCGTGCCGCCGCCGCCTTGCTCCGGACCGCAGCCGGCAAAAACGGTGGCCGCCATCATCGCTGAAAGGACTGCAGCAGTGATGCGTTTCCATTTCATCATTAAATGACCTCCTTTTATTCAGTGTATGCGCCGCCGGACGGATTATCCGACCAGACCGGAACGCTCCACACTTTCGGTGAAATACTTCTGACAGATCAGATAAAGAACCAACATCGGGATGATGAGGAACAGCATCGCGCAGTTGCGCAGCAGGCTGATCTCGGTCAGCTTACTGATGCCGGCGCTTACGAAGTTCGCGTTCTGAAGCAGCCTGGTCAGTGCGGTTGCCAGAATGTCCACATTCTGCAGGAATACCGAGGCGTACAGATCATCCAGCCACTGCCACACGCAGGAGAACAGGAACACTGTCATCATGATCTGGGTGGCGGAGGGAAGGAAGACCTTCAAAAACGCCTTCGGGGTGGAAGCGCCGTCCACATAGGAGGCTTCTTCCAGCTCCTTCGGCAGGCCGCGGAAGTACTGCCGCATCAGGAAGATGTAGAGTCCGTTTTTCAGACCCGTACAGGTGATACCGAGCAGCACATACGGCATCACTGTGTTGAGCAAATTCAGTGATTTTCCTGTAATCAACTGGAGCAGCCCGAACCGGAACGCGCCTACGCTGATACCGATATCGAAATAACGGAAGCCCATGTAGAGCGGCAGCAGGGTCAGGTCGGGCGGGATGACCATCGCCACGACGACCAGTACGAACAGGAGGTTCTTCCCGCGGAAGTTATACCGCGCAAAGCCGTAGGCAACCAGGGTCGCGGAACACATCTGAACGAAGGAGGTGATCAGCGGATACAAAAAGCTATTGAGCAGCAGGCCGTTCATATCCAAGAAGTCCCACGCGTTGATGTAGTTCCGGAACGTCCAGTGCTTCGGAATATACTGAACCGACGCATCGTACACATCCTCAACCGTCATGAAAGAAATCAGAATTTTCGAAACCACCGGGTAAAGGATCACGAAACTGATGCCGATGAACAGTATCGTGCGGAGCAACCAGTTTCCGGTAGATACCGTGTATTTGGCAATCCGCTTTCTGGTCTTATACGAAATTTCCATAAACCGGTTCCCCCTTCCTTAATCGTAGTAGAATACCAGACGGTTGACAATGAAGAAGCATATTCCGATGATGATGAAGATCGCCAGCATGTAGATCCACGCCATCGCGGCGCCTCGCCCGTATTGCATCTGGTTAAATGTGACCGTATGGATGCTCTGGATCATCGAGTTGGTGGAAGTCGTGAACGAATCGATGATGATGTAAACCAGAGATACTAAGATCTGCGGGCTGACCATCGGGAAGCTGATCTTCCAGAACACCTCCCACTTGGTGGCGCCTTCGATGTAGGACGCCTCGAAAATGGAGGGCGAAATGCTTTGGAAGCCTGCCAGGAAGATGATGATCGGGATCGCGCTCATCGACACGATGACGGAAATACGGTTCACCGAGTTGAGCAGGAATTCCGCGATACCGCCGCTCAAGCCCATACTGGCAAGGGTGGTGGAAAACGCCGCCGTTACCGAGCCTGCTCCCGACGCGGCCGCCTGTGCGCTGCTGCTGATCTGGTTGGAAAGAACGTCGCCGCTTTGCAGCTGGGTGTAAATTCCGGACGAGAGAATGACCGGCATGAAGAAGATACCGCGTACCAGTGCGCGTCCGTGGAACTTCTGGTTCAGCAAGCTCGCAATGAAGAAGCTGAAGATCAGAGCCACGATGACGTTCGGCATAGTGTCAAGCAGCATCGCGCCGATATTCCGAATGAAGTAGGGATCGACCCTGAACAGGTAGTTATAATGCTCGAACCCCACATTTTCCAGTATATAACCGGATTGAGAGACATTCAGATTGCTGAACGAATAGATCAGCGAGGTGATGACGGGCAGCAGCAGGAAGAAGAACGCACCAATGATAAACGGTAAGGTGAAGACATAACCGATCGTCTTTTTCTTCTGCTCCCAGGATTTTACTTTCTTTTTGGGTTTTGCCTTTGCAGCCACAGCTTCAGCCATTCGTTATGCACCTGCCTTTCCTGTCAGATATCCACCGGGAGCAATGGTCGTGCCCTCATAGGTGTACTCTGCCGTAGAATAGTTTGATACGATGTAACTTCCGTCCTGAGCCGTTGTCCGGTAAACATTGTTTGCAAGAGTCTCATAATCCTTGATACCGCTTGCAAGCAGGCTGCCGTCCTTGTTCAGAATATCGATCTTCTCCAGGATGTCATCCTTCCAAGTCTCGTAATTGGTGGAGAAGTAGTCGATATGCTGCGTCTTGGACATATCCGAATCTTCGCTGGTCGTCAGTACATAGTAGAAACCGGCGCCGCTGCGGGTCGCGTCAAGAACTGCGGTTTTGGTGTTGCCGTTTAAGTTGACGCTTTCGTCCGCGAATGCCACATTCCCCTGCAGTACCATCTGGAGGAAAGGAACCGTTGCATCGGTGTTATCGTACTTGGACGAATTGAGCGGAATGGAGATCGCATGATCCATGTAAGGAAGTGCATAGGCGTTTGCGCCGAAGGTCATAAGGGTGAAATCGCTGAGCGAGGCAAGATCCTCAACCAGCATATTGGTCGCCTTCTGACGCTCGATGAAGCGCTCCTCCTTGTAGTCGCTGTTGACCTCGCTGCCCACATGCCGTAAGGAGACGCCGCCGATGCCCAGATCGGTAAAGGTTGTCTTGATCTTGGCGATCGCCTTGGAAATGGAGGTCGGGTTCATGAGGTAAGGCGAGTTTACAAGCCAGCTGTCATCGGTACTCTGCCAGGAGACGAAGGTGACAGGATCGTAAGAAGACCTGTGCGCCACCGTTTTGGTCAGCAGGTAGGAAGTGCTCTTCGTGGTGGAGAACCCATCCATAAACGCCGTGTTGTAAACATACTGGGGATCCACGTCGAAGTAGAGCTTCACGCCCTTCTCGTCTGCCCAGTTGAGCAGCTCCTGCAGATCCTTCTTGTCGCCGACCTGCTTATTGAGCTTCAGCTTCAAAGCGGAGGTCGTATCCACGCCGTTGTTGAAGAAGCCGGTCAGTTTGAACACCAGATTCTTTCCGCCGGCGTCCAGCAGCTCGTTCCCCACGGTGATGACGTCCTGCAGCGTGGAGTACGCATTCGGCTTTGTCATCTCGATACCGAGGATGTTGTTCTGCCGGCGAATGGTGCCGAGGAACTCGATATAAAGCGGAGCCTGATCGGCGTCCACCGTTTCGGAGCCGAACAGCCGGCCGCGGTAGTAGGCCGCCATATCGGCAACGCTGCAGGCGTCTGCCTCGAAGAACTTGTAGGTCAGCTGGAGGCTTCCCTCATACCGCTCTTCCTGCGAAATGGTGAAGTACTCGGTTCCGCCGGTAGAGCTGAGGTAGGATCTCGCCGTTTCACGGGTCCGGAACATGGGATACACGCCGGAATGCTGGATATCATCGCCGGTTCTTGCCATGATCTCTGCGATCGCCGAACCGTCGGTGATCTCGGCAAAGACCGCTTTGTCCGCGTAGCCGATCCCGAAGACGGGCAGGTAAGCCTGCTCCTCCTGGAAGATCTGCTCAAGGGGAGGATTCGCGTTGTCACGGCCGTAGACCGGAACCTGATAATCCTGCGAAGCGCCCTTGCCGTTATAGGTGTTCATGATCGAGCCCGCGCCGTCCGGAAGCAGGAAGTAACTGCCCGCATCGTCCGGATCGGGAGCCGCGAAGTTGGTGAGGAGCCGCAGCTGGGTCATCACCGCGCCGTTGAACTCGCTCATCTCGCCCAGCGGCATATCTACGATCAGCTTGTCGCCGTCCAGCTTCAGATAGAGGAAAATGTTGAAGCAGACGCCGACGGTTGCCGCGGTCTCGCCGTTGCGCTGATCGATCTCGTAATCCGCGTCGTTATAACCGGTAGACTTTAAGATCCGGTCGATCGTCTCTTTGGTACGCAGGGCGAGGTTCTCGCTCGACAGAACATAGAGATCGCCGCTCTTTTTGTAGTTTGCGGAGAGCTGGGACCGGTCAAAGGAATCGGCAACCTTATCGCGGATCGCTTCGAACCGTTCGACGCTGATCCCGTACGGGCAGTAGTAAAACGGTTCCGCCGTACCGACCGTGAACTGAAGCTTCACGCCATTGTCGATCTTGGTGACCGAGAACTGGCCTTTCTTGACCGAATCGGCGTAGCTGTTCAGCGTACCGGTCTGGTTTGCAGCACTCAGATACGAAAGCTCAAACAAAGCGTTCTCGTTATCCGGCTTGGATTTTTCATCCCCCTCCGGATTGGAGTAGTAAACCGCGTTGTTTTTCTTGTCGAGTACCTGGAACTGCGTGGTTTTTTGGTTGACATACAGCGCCAGATCATCGTTTTCCGCCATCATTTGATAATCCGGATCGGAGGGCGAATAGGCATCCGCCGACTGTACCTGAAGAATTGCGTTTTCTTCGGATACGGCAAGGATTGCATCCTCGTCCGCACAGGATGTGCAAATTGCGGCAACCATGATGAGCGCCAATGCACCGCTAATCAATCGCTTCATTCTATCACCACCTATTCCCTTTCAAGTTATCGGTTGGCCAGCTCTTCAACGAGATCGGCAGCGAAAGCGATGATCTGCTGTACCAGAGCCAGACAGAGCAGCGCCACGAAGACGATAATCGCGATAGCCAGCAGGGTAAGGAGTATTACGCCGATCGTTTGTCCCAATGTGAAGTTGTGCGTCTGCATCACGCTGGCGATCAACATGAGTACCAGCCAGATGTAGGAAATCGCAATCAGTGCGGTGTAAATCGCACCCTCATCCTGTGACAGCACATTACTGAGAATGGTTGCGATCGGAGTCAGAATGACAAGCGGGGTAAGTGCGTATGCGGTGGCGATGAAAATATCCTTGAAGGAACCTTCACCTGCCATCAGCGAGGTGATACACCACTGTGCCACGATCCAGAGTACAAACGGAAGCGCGATCCGGAGAATGTCGTTGAAGATATTCGCGTAGATCGGGCGGACACTCTGGAAGATGAATCCGGTGAACTGCGACTTGAGGATCATCATCAGCATGGTCAGGCCGATCAGGATAAACGCCGCCTTGACCGAGCCTCGGTTCTCACGCTTCAGATCCCAGTAACCGTCGAGCATTCGTCCGGATACATAAGTACAGTAGGCAAGCGGCCCTTTCACCTTTTCGGGCTTCGGATGTTTCTTCCGGTAGGTCGCCTTGAAGATGATGTTGGCAAAGAGTGCAATCACCAGCAGCACGATCACGAAGCCGACAATGATGAAGTGCTCGTTGAGGACGTCGCGGCGGTAGAACTTCCACGCCTTGGAGTAGTTGTCCTTATCCCACGCGAGATCGAAGTAATCCATCGCGTCCTTCATTTCGCGCTGACGGTAGGCCACGTTGCCAAGCTCCCGAAGCACCATGGCGTTCTCCTGGTTGTACTCCAGAAGCGCTGCCCACGCGGCTGCCTCGCCCTCGTAATCGTTGTTGGCCTTGCAGGTCTCCGCCTCGAAGAAGAGGCTGCCGTACTCGGTCAGCTGATAGGTGACGATCGCGTTCTTGGAGCCGTCGAGTACCAGGAACTCGTCATTGAAGTAGACCAGCGAGGTCGGGGTGGTCACGGTACCTCTCGTATTGCCGAGACCGCCGAACATGAACTGCATACCGCCGTCGATGTTGTAGACGAAGATACGGCCGCGGCGCTGATCCAGAATGGCGTACATGCCGTTTGTCAGGGTGGTCACGTCGTTGACCAGCGAGGAACCCTTGATGCTCGAAGTGGTATCCGACACCTTATCGGCAACCGGTCCGTCGCCGGAGGTGCGGCGGAGCACGTCGTTCCCCTTTGCGTTGATCCGGCGAACCGGCTCGTTCTCGTTACTGTTGGTCGTCACATAGATGAAGCCTTCCTCGTCCACCAGGAGGTTATTGTACTCGGAGGGGACGAAGGACTCGGTACGGGCTCTCTGCTCCTCGGTGCTGAACATATACTGGATCGACTCGGCCAGTGTGTAAACCGGCTTCGGCGCGCCCAGCATCTGAACGAAGTTGCCGTTCGCATCCAGCTCCAGCAAGCCGCGGTTGAAGCCGCGGGAGCAGACGAAGATCCGTCCTGCGGAGTCGCAGGCCACCTTGATCGGCTGGTAGTTGAAGTCACCCGGCAGCAAATCGGAGACCGGAGCCTTATAGACGGCGACCAGATTGCTGTCCCGATCCAGCCGTACCAGACGCTGATGGCCGGTATCGGCAATCAGGAGATCCTCGGTGACCGGATCGACCCACACGCCGGTCGGCGATGCGAAGGAATCCATGCCCGCGTCAATCACGGTGGTGGATTCGGTCGTGGTCGGAACCTCTACCGTTCCGCCGGAACCGGACGTGCCCTCGCTGCTTGTGGCTTCCGTTTCGTCGGCGTCAGCCGCCTGTGCGTCTGCCGATTCCTCCTCCGCCGCAGCGGCGCTGCTTGTTGCGGAAGATGCGGCGGGCGCCGTTACGGCCGCGTTCGGATCGTAGTCCGGATTGGAAAACTCCTTATACTCCCGGATCAGCTGGTACAGATTATCCATCTTCAGGATCCGGTTGTTTCCGGTATCTACGAGATAGAGCGTATCATGCGTTTTGTCCACGAACAGGTCCTGCGGGCCGTTGAGTGCTACCGTACCCATGTCGGCGCCCTCCAGGACGTTGTCCGGCTGAGCACCCGGAGGTGCGTAGTTTAAGTCGCCATTGGAATCGTAGAGGTAGTTCTCGTATGGCGTAACTGCCGCGGCCGCACTGATTGTAAGCGGCGCCGCCACAGTGACAACTGCCAGGAGACCAATGAGCGCGCGTTTGCATTTACCTTTCATATCCAAACCCCTTTTTCTCATTACTCTCCACACACTAATCCTTCATACCGGAGGACGCCATCGTCTGGAGGATCTGGCTCTGTGACAGGATAAACACGGCAATCGGGACGATCAGCATAACCAGCGTGACCGCCGCGCCGGCGCCCGCACGGGAGATACCGCCGAGCATGACCTGGCTCATCGCGTAGGAAAGCGTTTTCTTCTGCTCACTGAAGATATACACGCCGCCGGTCGCCGCCCACAGCGCCTGGATTTGGAAGATGATCAGGGTCAGCCACGCAGGCTTGACGTTCGGCATCACAATGGTCCAGAAGGTTCGCATTTCACTCGAGCCGTCGATCTTGGCCGCTTCCAGCAGGGAATCGGGGATCGAGGACATGAACTGCTTCATCAGGTAAACGCCCATCGAGCCGCCCCACGCGGGAATGATGATCGCCCAGTAGGTGTCCACCCACCCCAGCTTTGTCATGATGATGAAGGTCGGGATCTGAGTAACGGCGGTGGTGAACAACAGGGTCGTCCGTACCAGCTTGAAGAAGCCGTCCCGTCCGGGGAATACCCGTTTCTCCAGCACATACGCCGCCATCGAGGCGAAGACCAGCTGGCCGGCGATACCTGCTACCGTAATAAAGATGGTGTTGAACAGGTAACGGGAGAACGGCACCCATGAATCGGAAAGCAGAACCACCAGATCCTTGAAATTGCCGGTCGTCGGGTTCCGTACGATGATATCGGGCGGATACTTATAGATCTCATCCAAAGGTTTAAACGCGTTACAGACTACATAGACCAGCGGGATCACCATGATAAATCCGACCAACAGCAGGAACAGGATGTTCATGATGTCGCCGCCCAGCGAGTGGGTCGCACGAAGGCCGACGCGGGCCGTGCGCTTTGTTCCGGATTTTGCTGCCATAGCGTCTACCTCCTTATCTTCCGACCTTGCTCAAGATCCGCTGAATCAGCTCATTGAGCAGGAACATACTTAAGAACAGAACCGTTGCAATACCGCAGGCATAACCCATATCGAAACGAACTGTACCGTAGTCGGTCAGGTGGTTCAAAATGGTGTGCGCGGCGTAATCGGTCGAGGGGTTACCGCAAAGCTGAACGGTGATGTCACCGACCGAGAAGGTCGAGGTGATGGTCATGACCGCACCGAACATCAGCTGCGGACGCATGGCGGGCAAGGTGATGAACCACAGCTCCTGCCAACGGTTGTGGATACCGTCTATGTATCCGGCCTCGTAGTGCGATTTATCGATCACCTGGAAGCCTGCGACGAAGGACAGGAAGCCTGCGCCCAGCGACATCCACAACTGCACGATGATAACCACCGTCAGCATATACTTGGTGTCTGTCAGCCATTGGATCGGTGCATCCAGCAATCCGAGGTTCATCAGGTTCGCGTTCAGCCAGCCGTAGGAGTCGCCCGCGAAGATGATGGTGAAGATGGTGTACGCGGCGCCCGACAGAGACGGCGCGTAGAAGACAACGACCATGATCGCTCTCAGCCAGGGCTTTAACTCGTTGATCATCCATGCGAAGAAGAAGCACATGATGTAACCGAGCGGGCCGCAGATGATCGCGATGATCAAGGTGTTCTTGATCGCGGTTAGGAAGATATCGTCATTCAAGAACAGGTTGATGTAATTCTGGAACCCGACGAACTGCGCCGGCTGCAGAATATTAAAGTAGGTAAAACTGAAGTAAATGGAAATCAGAACCGGCGATAAGATGAACAGGACGAAACAAATGGCAAACGGCAGCAGGAATGCGTATGCGCTCCAGTTGTTCCTGATCTGCTTCATCGTATAGCGGAAATCCTTTTTCCTGGACAAATCCGGGGTTTGTGCCATGAAGCCTCCACCTTTCTCTTATTCATTCCCGGCCGGGCGGCTTGCCGCCGCCCAGACCCAAAATGAACGATTATTCTTCAACATCGAGACCGAACTCTTTCCGCTTCGAGGTCAGCTCTTCATTGATGGTGTAAACATAATCGAAGAGCGTCTCCTTCGCGTCATCCTTGGAGATGACCACGCGGCGGAATGCGTTGTTCACATTACGCGGCATATAGTAGGAACCGGGAACCTGCGGAATACCTCTGCCCCATGCCATCTGCTGAGACAGGATCTCGTACATTTCGGAATTCCACGGAATCTGCTCAAACGCCTCCAGGTTCGCCGTTGCATAACGGGCGGAAGCACCCATCACGCTTTCCAGCTCCACGCCGTAGTTGTACTGCGCGTCGGCGGAGGTCCACCACTTGGCAAACTCCCATGCCTCCTGCTGCGACTTGGACGCATTCATAATCACGGTATCAACGCCCGAGATCGGGGTGGAACGGTCGATCGAGCCGTCCGCCTTCTTGGTGCCGGGCAGCAGGGTGAAGCCCCACAGACCGCTGATTTCAGGCGCCGAAACGACCAGCGTATTGTAGTTGCTGAAGTCGGCGACCACCAGCGGGTACTCACCGGTACGGAAACGGGTCTTAAAGTCGTAAGTTTGCGGCAGCTCGTAGTTTAAGAACATATTCGTCCACTGCCGGAAAGCACTCAGCGCGATCTCGGTGTCCAAAGCGGAGGACTTACCGTTGTCGTGGTAAACCTCGCCGCCCGACTGGAGGAGCATCGCATAGTAGGCGTCCACGCCCTGCTGGGGAAGCAGTGTGGTGGAAACCGGGAGTGCAAAGCTCATGTTATTCTTGAGCAGCAGCGGGATGACGGCAATGACCTCGTCCCAGGTCTGCGGGATCCCGATCCCGAGATCCGCCAGCACGTCGCTGCGGTAGAACAGCACGTTGAACAGCTGCGTTTCGGGAAGCGCGTAAACGCCGTCCTGATATTTTAACTGGGTCATACGCTCGGGGAGGAACCGCGAAGCGATCTCCTCATAATCCGGGAACTGGGTCAGATCGACCGCAGCGTCACGAACCGCGAAGTTGACCGGCTCTGCATCGGGCTGCTGGAGCGATACGTCGGGGCCGATGCCTGCGACCGTTGCCGGAAGCAGGGAGGCCTGCGCGACCAGCTCCATGGTAACGCCGATATAGGGATGGGTCGGGATAAAGGAGGTATCGACCATCTTACGGATGATCTGCACCTGGTCACGACCGGTCGGCACCCAGACCTTCAGCGTGGTCTGTGCCTGAGACGAATCGGTGGAAGAACCGATGCTGTTGTAATCGTTGAAGAAGGATGCGAAGAACTGGTTGATCTCATAGCCGAACTGCTTGAAGAAGCCCGCTTTTGCGGCCGGCAGATCCTTGATCTGTCTTTCGTCCGAAACCAACGCCAGATAGTCGATCTCCAGCGGCTGGGAGGCCACGTCGGTCAGCCAGGTGCCGAGGTTACCGATATTGGTCTTGAAGTAATCCAGCTCACTCGGCACGTCGTTGTAGTGATTGTACATCTTGTTGAGCTGTACGATCACGGTGTTGAGCGTCGCATCGTTCTTGCCCTTACCGCTGTACTCAATAAACCAATCCCGGATCTCCTCCAGCTGAACGGCCAGCGGGCCGATGCTGTCGATCGCGGCCTTGGTCTCGGGGATAGAGCCCAGCGCGTAATTCTGCATGCTGTCCGGCTCGGAGCCGGTGACCTTCATGATGGTGGTATAGATGTTGTTCAGCTCGACCAGGATATCCTGCACCTTGCTGATACGGGTCGCCATATCGCCGAGGCTTGCCTCCATGGTGATGGAGTGGGTACCCTTGGTCAGATAGAACTCAAATACTGTGTCGCCGTTCCCCAGCGGTTCGATCCGCCAGTTGTTGTCGAACGGGAACTGGTAATGCGCCAGCTCGGCACAGGGAACCTCGCCGTCGATCTTGATCATACGGCTGGAGGTGACGCCGCGGGCGGTGTTCTGCCGCTCCTTCACATAGAGGGAGTAGAGGCCGTCCGCCGGGATTTCAACCTCCCAGGTCAGATACTGCTGTGCGCCCGCCCAGCTGGAACCGCCGACCGTGTTGAGCTTCTGAAGGTTCCGCTCATACGGCAGGGTGGTCGGAGTGGTACGGTCGGTACGGGGATAAAGCACGGGGTCGGATTTGTAAGCGGCGTCCTCGCCCTGGATGATGATATTCTCCGCATTGGCGGGGCCGTATTTCGCATTCTGCGCCGCGACCTCGTCGTAGGTCGGATAGACCGGAGCATGGCAGAACGTCATGCTGCCGATGACCAGCGGCTCACTGACCGACGTCAGGCGAACGGTATTGACGCCCGCGTTCAAGTTGACCAGCATGGCGTCGAGAATATAGCCCTGCTGATCGCGGAAATAACCGCTCTGCCACCGCTTTACCTCCACCTGGGACGGACGGATGTCGTTCCCCTTGGTGTCGGTCCGGTAGGCATAGGTGCCGTCGGCCTTTTTATCCATATCGTTGACGTCGTTTTCATAGATCCGGCGGAAGGTGATCTGCCGCATCTCTGCGTGCTGCATTTCGCCGTTGATGTAGAACTCACGCTCTACTGCGGAACCACGGCTGTTTTCTGCAACAAAGTCCATCTTGACGGCATATAAGCCGGCTTCGGGAACCGTGATCGTGAACTCCACATATCCGGTTTCGTCGGTGTAAAGACTGGTGCCGGGTCGATCCAGATAATCCGTGATCAACCGATGATTGCCCTCTGCGCCGGTAAAGGCGGTGATATCCACCGGAACCTCCGCGTCGGGCTGCGGCGTGTCCGCATGAGCTGCCAGAAATTCATTATATGTAGTCAGATCCGACAGCGCAGCGTCCTGTGACAAGTCAACGGTGGGAACAGCTTCCGCAGCAGCGGCCTGCGCGCCCCCATCCGCTCCTTCCGCAGCAGACACACCAAACCCGTATGTGCCGAACATACTGATTGTCAGCGCCACACAGGTCAAGATCGTCAAAGCTCTTTTCATGTCAGCAGTCACCTCAACTTACTTTTTCGTCAAAATGCAAGACGCCCCTTGTCCGTATCGCCGTTTTCCCCGTTTTTTCCGGCAGTCACCTCTGCCGGGCGGCAAATAAAGACAGAAAGACATCATACTTCATTTTCTACATTATAGCCTATTCTATTTCCATTGTCAAACAAATTTTATACTTTTTTCTTGAATTCGTAAAAAACCGGTCGTAATTTTTATGCTATTTGTTCAAAAACGAGCCGGCAAATTCTGCCGTTTCCGACAGAAAGCACCAGATATTGCGGCGATTTTGTCAGAAGCCCCTATATATAGGAAAGCCGGCGTTTTGACGGAAATTATGAACAATTCGGTAACAAAATCATACGGCGCCGCGCCGCGCCGAAACGGCTTGCAATCGGGAAAGTTTACATATATAATAGTAGAAAAGAAGGAGGGGATCGCAATGCGACCGAATATCCTGCTGATCATGACCGATCAGATGCGGGGCGACTGTATGTCCTGCGCCGGTCACCCCGATGTGAAAACGCCCTATCTGGACACGCTGGCAAGCGAGGGCGTGCGTTTTTCCCATGCTTATTCCTCCTGCCCGAGCTGTATTCCAGCGCGGGCGGCGCTGATGACCGGCATGAGCCAGGAAAAGCACGGACGGGTCGGCTACAAAGACGGCGTGCCCTGGCGGTACCCCCATACGCTGGCGGGAGAGCTTTCCAAAGCGGGCTATCACACCGAGTGCGTCGGCAAGATGCACACCCACCCGCTGCGCAACAGCCTGGGCTTTCATCATGTGAAGCTCCACGACGGGTACCTGCATTATTACAGAAGCGGCTCGACCCCCAGCTATGAGCAGCAGAGGGTCGCCGACGATTATAATTATGAGATGAAAAGCCGGCTCGGCATCCACCGGGATCTGACCGAGCAGGGGGTGGAGTGCAACTCGTGGGTGGTAAACCCGTGGCAGTTTGACATTTCGCTTCACCCGACCCACTGGGTCACCGACGGCTGTATCGACTTTCTCCGCCGCCGCGACCGGGAACAGCCCTTTTTCCTGATGGCGTCCTACCTGCGTCCCCATCCGCCCTTTGATCCGCCCGAGAAGTATCTGAACTACTATCTGGGTCGGGATTTGACGCCTCCTGCGGTGGGCGACTGGGAGGAAGCGCTCGGCTTTTTGCCGAACGGGCAGCGGTACGACAGCACGAACGCGCCCGCCGATCCCGAGCTGCGCCGGATCGCCATGGCGGGCTATTACGCCTGCGTCAGCCATCTGGATCACGAGATCGGGCGGCTGATGATGGCGATGAACGATGAGGACGCGCTGGCAAACACGGTGATCCTCTTCCTCTCCGATCACGGCGAGCTGCTGTTTGACCACAACCTGTTTAGAAAGTCGATGCCCTATGAGGGCGCCGCCCACATCCCCTGCATCATCAAGGCGCCGGGCGTCAAGCCGGGCGTGTCGGAAGAGGTGGCGGAGCTGCGGGATATCATGCCGACCCTATTGGAGCTGGCAGGCGCGCCGATCCCCGATACGGTGGACGGAAAATCGCTCCTCCCCACGATGAGAGAGGGCAAACCGCTTCGCCCTTATCTCCACGGCGAACACGCCATCGGAGCGCGCACCAACCACTTCATCGTCACCAAGGAGATGAAATACGCCTGGTACTCCCAGACGGGAAAAGAGCAGCTGTTCGATCTGAAAAACGACCCGACAGAGCTGCACGACCTGTCAAACGATCCCGCTTACGCCGAAACGCTTTTTGCGCTGCGGGAAGACCTGATCCGGGAACTGACCGGCCGGGAGGAGGGCATGGTGGAAAACGGCAAGCTGGTTGTCGGGCGCCCTTACCGCCCGCTGCTGCACTCGGCAGGCTTTGATCTTTCATGATCCGCAGGCGGCTCCCCGCATAAAGCCGGAGCCGCCCGCTTTTTTTCTTTCCGAAAATCCTTGACATTTTCCGGCAACTGTGCTAGAGTATAAAAGCACGCAAAAAGTGCGTTGCGCTGCTAGCTCAGCTGGATAGAGTGCTTGACTACGAATCAAGAGGTCAGGGGTTCGAGTCCCTTGCAGCGCGCCAGAAAGCCGCGGAAGTCCTAAGACTTCCGCGGCTTTGTTTTTTAGAAGGTCAGCCTTGACAACCGCCGCAAATTTGATATAGTATATAGCAAGGAGGTGTTCCCCTTGATAACACTGTTAAGTATTATCATTTTCCCCTTTGCGCTCCTCGCCGAACTGATGAAGCTCAACAAATAGAAAACAAAGCTGCCGCACCCTGCACACGCAGAGTGCGGCAGCACTTTTTTGGAACACATTTTTTCCCTTCTTCAGCGATCCAAGCCGATGATGGCGTTTTCATATAAAAACGATTGCAGCGCAGCTGCATCGCCTGTATGATAATACGACAGCAGCAATTCGTTGAACCGTTCCATATGCTGATCCGTAACCGTCAGAAGACCCGCTCCCTCTTCCACCAGCAGTTTATTCGCCAAGGTCATACCGGTGCGCTTATTTCCGTCCCAGAAGAACTGTCCGCGCGTTACCCATGTAAACAGATTCAATGCCTTTTCCGTTGCGGAAATATCCGCATGGATGATCTTCTCCAGTTCTGCCTGAACCGTATGTTCATCGGGGATCGGAGGCACATACTCTGTTCCGGATATGCCCACATTGCCTGTACGGAGCTTCCCCCATTCCAGCGCCTCGTTTCTGGCGATCAGCTCATTCAATTTGCAAACCAGCGCAAGTGTGATCGGCTCATCTATTTCATTCAGCAGATATCTCCACGCATCACGCATATTCAAAATCGCCTGAATATCGTCAAGCTGCACATTCGGAACGTTAACGCCGTCCAATATCGTCTTTGTTTGGGGGAATGTGACGGCGCGATTTTCCATTTTCATGCCGCAATAAACATTCTCGTCCCATTTCTTTTTCGCAAGAAACAGGCTTTCCTCCCGTGTCAAACGGTATTTATCTGAAAACATATCCATAACGCTCCCTGCGTTTATTTTTTCTTGAAGATCAGCAGCTTGCTGAACAGGTAATTGAGGATCACCACAATCACATTCGAGATGATCTTCATCCAGAGGTCATGAAAATGGGCGAGATCGACCGTCACCCACATAAAGGCGAGATCCAGCACCCCCGAAAAGGCGCGTGCGGCGACGAAGGACGCCGCCTCCCGCACCACCACGTTCCGGCGCCAGGAGCGGCTTTGGAAGACGAACAGCTTATTGCTCCAGAACGCAAACGCCACGCTTACCACCCATGCGGTCACGGTGGAGGGTATCGTGCCAAGTCCCAGCGGGTGAGCGCACAGCCAGTAGCAGACAATATTGACCAGCGTGGTGGCGCCGCCGAAAAAGAGGTAGCTTAACACCTCGCGGTATTTTTGGTAAAGCGCTTTCAGCCTTTCGGGCATATCACTTGCCTCACTTTGCGTTTTTGATACAGCCGCGGTTCTGCCAGAGGTAATCCCAGCCCGAGACCACGGTGAGCAGGGCGGTGATCCACATCAAGACCCCCGCGATGGTCGGCAGCGGGAGAGCGGGCATCCACGAAAACTCGCTTAGCGTACCCAGCAGCAGGATCAGAGTGAACGCCACCATGGTGAAGGCGGTTTTCACCTTCCCCCAGATCGAAGCGGCGATCACCGTTCCGTTTTCCACCGCGACCAGCCGCAGCGCGCTGACCAGAAACTCCCTTGCCAGGATCAGCACGATCGGCAAGGCCGAGCAAAGCCCCATATCCAAAAAGCAGACCATCGCCGCCACCACCAGCACCTTATCCGCCAGCGGATCGAGGAATTTGCCGAAATCGGTGATCAGATGATACTTTCTGGCGATCTTGCCGTCCGCCATATCGGTGAGGGAAGCAATCGCAAAGACCAGCGTTGCCCAAAGGTAATGATGAGGGATCTGCGGCAGCAGCAAAAACGCCACAAACGGAACCACTAAGACCACCCGCAGCAGGGTGAGTTTATTCGGCAGGTTCATTTTGCTTCCTCCACGGCGGAGCCGATCAGGTCGTAATCCATGACCTCCTCCAGCCGGACGGTGAGATAATCGCCCAGCCTGGGACGCTCCCCCGAAACGGTGAAGAAAATCTTCCCGTCGATCTCGGGCGCGTCCGCCTCGCTTCTGCCGAAGTAGCACTCGGCGTACCGGTCAAAGCCCTCGGTGATCACGGTCGCCTCCTGCCCGACCCGCTCCTCGTTTTTGGCGATCATGATATCCGCCTGTGTTTCCATCAGCAGTTCGGCGCGGCGCTCCTTCACCTCATCGGACAGCTGGCCGTCCAGCGCGGCGGCAGGCGTGCCCTCCTCCTGCGAATAGGCAAAGCAGCCCAGCCGGTCAAATTCGATCTCCCGCACGAAATCGCACAGTTCGGCAAACTGCTCCTCGCTCTCCCCCGGGAAGCCCACCAGCATGGTGGTGCGCAGCACGATCCCCGGAACCCGCTCCCGAATATGGGAGATCAGCGCGGTCAGGCTCGCCCGATCGCCTTTCCGGTTCATCCGTTTTAAAATTTCCCCGTCACAGTGCTGGATCGGTATATCGAGATAATTGACAAGCTTTTCTTCCTCCCGGATCGCGTCGAGCAGCTCGTCGGTGATCCGTTCGGGATAGGTATAAAGGGTGCGGATCCACCGCAGTCCCTCGATCTCACAAAGCTTCCGCAATAGCTCCGGCAGCGCGGCATGGCCGTAGAGGTCCTCGCCATATCGGGTGGTGTCCTGCGCGACCACGACCAGCTCGGTCACGCCCTCGGCGGCAAGCCGCTTTGCTTCGGCGATGACGTCCTCCATCTTCCGGCTGCGGAACCGCCCCCGGATCGAGGGGATCGCACAGTAAGTACAGTGATTGTCACAGCCCTCGGCGATCTTCAAATAGGCATAAAAGGGCAGGGTGGTCTGTATCCGTCCGCCGTTTAAGGGCAGATCGGCTTTCTCGCCCGTAAAGAGCTTTTCGGTATGCTTTTTGGCAAGCGCCTCATCGATCAGCTCGGGCAGTCTGGCGTTCGCGCCGATCCCGACCACCAGATCCACCTCGGGCAGTTCGGCAAGCAATTGATCCCGATACCGCTCGGCAAGGCAGCCGGTCACGCAGAGGAGCTTTATTTTCCCCTCTTTTTTCAGAGCGGCAAACTCCAGAATATTCTCGATCGCCTCCTCCTTGGCGGAGGTGATAAAGCCGCAGGTGTTGACGATCACCACATCCGCCATCGCCGCGTCGCCGGTGAGGGTGTAGCCGTACTGCTCCAGCGCGAATAAAAGCAGTTCGGCGTCCACCTGGTTTTTCGGACAACCGAGCGATACCATTCCGACCTTATAATTCATCGTACCATCCTTCCTCCACCCGGCTGAATGCCGTGCGGATCTCCATATAATCGAACCCCTGCCGCAGCAGCGCCTGCACCACCCGCTGTTTTCCGTTTTCGGCGGCAAGCCGGGCGGCGTATTTTCCTTTGATCAGCGATACGACCGTCTCGACCGGATCCTGCTCCGCCGTCACCGCTGAGATCGCCTGCTCCACAAGCTCTTTCGGCAGTCCCCGCTGCCGCATCTCATAAGCGGCGCGGCGCGCACCCCGCTTTTTCACCCGCAGAAGCTGATCCGCCAGCCGGGCGGCATACGCCGCATCGTCCAGCAGACCCAGCTCCTCCATGCGGTTCACCGTGTCCGCCGCGATCTCGGGCGACACGCTTTTTTTAAGCTTTTCGTACAATTCCTGCTTGCCGTGGGCGCGGTACTCGATCAGATAGAGCGCGCGCTCCCTCGCACGGCGGCGATCCGCCGCCTCCCGCACCGACGCCAGGAAAGCCTCGTCCACCCGAAGCCCGGTGTGAAGCCCTTTTTCCTCTATGATCTCACGGTCGAGGATATACCAGTACTCGCCGTCCACCTCGACCCGAAACCGGCTCCCCTTCTGTCGGGTGATCGCCGTGATCTCCATTACTCAAAGTCGGCAAGATCGGGTTCGATTTCGACCGAGAAATCGGGCAGGGCGGCAGGCTCGGCCGGCTCGGCGGACGCTGTGGGCGCTTCCGCCGTTTCGGCAGGTTCCGGAATAAAGCCGGAGGACTCCGCCACCTTCTGCCGCACACCCTCGGCGATCTCGTCCCGCACCTCGGTATGCTCTTTTAGAAACTCACGCGCCTTATCGCGTCCCTGTCCCAGCCGTTCCCCCTGATAGGAGAACCATGCGCCGCTTTTCTCGACCAGATCAAACTCCACGCCGAGATCGAGCACCTCTCCCTCATAGGAAACGCCCTGTCCGTACAGCAGGTCGAACTCCGCCTCCTTAAAAGGCGGCGCGACCTTATTTTTGACCACCTTGCAGCGGGTGCGGTTCCCGATGGGACGGGTGCCGTCCTTGATCGGCTCGCCCCGCCGCACCTCGATCCGCACCGAGGAATAAAACTTCAGTGCGCGGCCGCCCGGCGTGACCTCCGGATTGCCGTACAAAACGCCGATCTTTTCGCGCACCTGGTTGATAAAGACCGCCACGCAGTCCGATTTGGAGATCACGCCGGTCAGCTTCCGCATGGCGGCGGACATCAGCCGCGCCTGCACGCCGACATGGGCGTCCCCCATCTCCCCTTCGATCTCCGCCTTGGTGACCATGGCGGCGACCGAGTCGATCACCACGATGTCAATGGCGCCCGAACGGGCGAGCGCTTCCACGATCTCGAGCGCCTGCTCGCCGGTATCGGGCTGGGAAACCAGCAGCGAATCGATGTCCACACCCAGCGCCTTGGCGTAAACGGGGTCGAGCGCGTGTTCCACATCGATAAACGCCGCTTCGCCGCCCTCCTTTTGCGCCTGCGCCACCATCTGGAGCGCCACGGTGGTCTTACCGGAGGACTCCGGTCCGAACACCTCCACGATCCGCCCTCTCGGCACGCCGCCGATCCCCAGCGCCAAGTCCAGCCCCAGCGAACCGGTGGAAATGGCGTCCACATTCAAAGCGGACTCCTGCCCCAGCTTCATAATGGCGCCCTTGCCGAACTGCCTTTCGATCTGGCTGATCGCCGTTTCCAGCGCCTTTTTCTTCTCACTCTCGTCCGTCACCCGGGTCACCCGAACCGGCTTCCCCGCTGCCTTCCCCTTTGCCATTGTCGCTCCTCCTAACCGTTTACCGCAGTCACTACCCGCGGAATATGATTGAGATCCGAATGGGCGCGGATATTCCGATAGCCGTCCTCCGAAAGCAGCCGCACCACCGCCTCCGCCTGCGCGGCGCCGACCTCCATGGCCAGCATACCGCCCTGCACCAGCTTCTGCTTCCAGAGCCGCGGCAGTACCCGGTAAAAGCCCAGTCCGTCCGGCCCGCCGTAGAGCGCGTCACGCGGCTCGAACGCCACCTCCGGCTGGAGGTCGTCCATCTCCGCGCCGGTGAGATAGGGCGGATTGGCGGTAATCAGGTCGCACCGGGGAATGCTCCGCCAGTGAACCGGCGCCGCCGCATCGTCCAGCACCGGCGTGACCCGCTTGGACAAACTGCGGCAGTTTTCCTCCAGATAGGCGTACGCCTCGGGGAATTTTTCCACCGCATAAGCGTGGGCGTCCCCTTCCTCGGCCAGCGTGACCGCCACGCAGCCGCTTCCGCTGCAAAGGTCGCAGACCACCCGCGGCGCGGGGCGCTCCTTCAAAAACGGGAGAGTCACGTCGCACAGCACCTCGGTATCGGGTCGGGGAATCAGCACGCCGTCCCCTACCCGATAGCTTCTGCCATAAAACTCCCACTCGCCCAAAATATATTGCAGTGGGCGGTGCTTCATCCGTTCCTCCGCCGCGACCCAAAGCCGCTGTGCTTCGGCCGGCGTCACTCCCTCGGCATTCCCGCTAAGGAGCGTTTCCGGCGTGACGCCCAGAAACTTCTGCATCAAAAGCCGCGCTTCCAGCGGATAGGCAGGGATCCCCGCTTCCTTGAACCGCCATTTGAGCTCTCGGTAGATGTCGTTCATCTCCATTTTACCACCGATCCTCCCCCACACGCTCGGGCAGCACCGGCTTTAACGCCGCCAGCGCCACCTCGATCTGCATACAGGAGGTGCCGGCGGAGGTCATGAAAAAGTCCAGAATGACAGCGGCC